>JAISGZ010000097.1 GCA_031262845.1 Propionibacteriaceae bacterium
CGTGATCGTCACCCAAGCCCAATTCGTCTTCGGCGCAGATCATGCCGTCGGACAGGTGGCCGTAAGTTTTCCGGGTCGCGATCGCGAAGTCCCCCGGTAAGACGGCGCCCGGCAGCGCCACGACCACGAACTGGCCGGCAGCGACATTGGGCGCACCACAGACGATCCCACGCGAACCCGGCTCACCGGCCGGCGCCGGTTCGGCGGCACTGGCGTTGGCTTCCGGGCCACAATCCACCCGGCACCACATGATCGTCTTACCGTTCTTCTGCGGTTCGGGCACCGCGCTGAGCACTCGCCCAACCACGATCGGACCGGTCGCCGGCACGCCGACCGTCTCGATCGACTCGATCTCCAGCCCGGCCCGCACCAGCGCCTGGTACACCTGCTGGGCATCAATCGACGGATCGAGTTCGACCCACTCGCGAATCCAACTCAAGGGCGCTCTCATCGGGCTCCTCCCACCAAGGCCTGGCTGAACCGGACATCGCCTTCGACCATGTCCCGCATATCGGCGGCGCCATTGCGGAACATCAGCGTCCGCTCGACGCCCATACCGAAGGCAAAACCGGAATACTCCTCCGGATCGATCCCACAGGCCGCCAACACTCGCGGGTTGACGACACCGCAACCGCCCCACTCGATCCAGCCTTCCGAGTGACACGTCCGGCACTCCCCTTCGGCGCCACTACGTCGCCGATCCCGGCACACAAAACACTCCAGGTCGATCTCGGCACTCGGCTCGGTGAGGGGGAAATAACTCGGCCGAATCCGGGTCCGAACATCGCCGAACATGACCTGGGCCAAGTGATCCAAAGTGCCTTTGAGATGGCCCAACGTAATTCCCCGGTCGACCACCAAACCTTCGATCTGATGGAACACCGGCACATGCGTGGCGTCGAATTCATCGGCCCGGTAGGTCGTCCCGGGGCAGACAATGTAAATCGGCAAGGGCCGCGACAACATCGACCGGATTTGCACCGGCGAGGTGTGAGTCCGTAAAACCAGATGAGACGACAACGGCTCGACGAACAAGGTGTCCGACGTCGCCCGGGCTGGGTGATGAGGACCGATATTGAGGGCGTCGAAATTCATCCACTCGGCTTCGACCTCCGGCCCTTCGGCGATCTCCCAGCCCATGGCCAAGAAGACATCACCCAAATCGTCCATCAGAGCCGTGATCGGATGTGGCGCCCCGACCGGGGTCGAACCCACGGGCAAGGTCACATCAACCCGCTCAGCCACCAACTGGGTCGCCAACTCGGCCGCCGCCACCGCCGTTTCACGCTCCGCCAGCGCCCGATTGACCCGCGCCTTGGCCTGACCAACCAGCGCTCCGACCGCTTTGCGCCGACTCGCCTCAAGCCCCCCGATCGACCGATTCGCCAAAGCCAGCGGCGATTTCTCGGCCACATGTTGAGCCCGCACCCGCTTCAGCTGGGCCGTCGACTCGGCTGCCGCCACCGCCGCCAGCGCTTCTTCAACCCAGCGCTCAATCGTCGCCTCATCCAGCGCCGGCGCCGCCGTGGCAGCGGTTTCACGGTCAGACACGTTGTCTCCTCTCAACCAAGAACGCCCGCCAGTTTAGACGGCCCCACCGACAACAGCCGGTGGCGAAAAACAAGGATTGAATCACAAGCGCTGAGCGGCCGCTGTCGTATACAGACAAATAGCGGCCGCCGTGGCTAAATTCAAACTTTCGGCCTGACCCCACATTGGCACCCGCACGGTCGCGTCGACCAACTGGCGATCAGCCTGAGGCAACCCCCAGGCTTCGTTGCCCATGACCCAAGCCACGGGCCGGTTGAACTGACCGGAGCGAGCCAGCTCGGTCAGATCCTGGTCACCGTGACCATCGGCGGCCACGATCAGACAGCCCTGAGCCCGCAAACGGTCGATCGCCAACGCCAGATCGGCACTGATCACGGGCAGATGAAAGATCGAACCGGTCGAAGCCCGCACGGTTTTCGGATTGCTGGCATCAACCGAACCATCGGTCAGCACGACCGCCCCGGCCCCGAAGGCGTCGGCGCAGCGGATGATCGTCCCGGCGTTCCCCGGATCACGAATCTGAGCGCAGACAATGACTAACTCGGGTTGCAACCGTTGCAGCCGCTCCAGTCCCGCCGCTTGCCACCGGCAGAGCGCCAAAACACCGGCCGGATGGACCGTATCGGCCAGGTCGGACAGTTGGGCCGGGCTGACTTCCCACCAGCCATCAGCCACCAAGTCGGGATATTGCTCGGCCGCCGCCGCCGTCGCCAAGACGGTCTCGACTACGCCGGCCGCAATCGCTTCCTGGACCGCCGGTACGCCCTCGGCCAGCAAACGCCCTTCAGCCCGCCGGTGTTTACGCAAACGCAAACGGCGAGCCGACCGGAGAAGCCCCGCCGAAGCGGGTCCGATCGGCTCACCGGAAGCCAAGCCACGTGGCTGGGCCAGTTCGGAAACCGCCGTCATGAGCTAGCAATCAGGCCGGCTGAGCCTCACGCGCAACCGTCACCAAACCACGGAAAGCCGTCGGGTCGGTCACCGCCAGATCGGCCAGAATTTTCCGGTCAACCTCGACGCCGGCCCGCTTCAGCCCGTTGATGAAACGGTTATAGGTCATTCCTTCAGCCCGGACCGCCGCGTTGATCCGCTGAATCCACAAGGAGCGGAAATCGCCCTTCCGATTCCGCCGGTCGTTGTAGGCGTAGGTCATCGAATGGAGGACTTGTTCCTTGGCCTTGCGATACAAGCGTGACCGCTGACCACGGTAGCCAGAGGCCATCTCCAATACTTCGCGCCGCTTCTTGTGAGCGTTGACGGAACGCTTAACACGAGCCACGTCAGTTCTCCTTAATCCCTCAAAAATTACACAGTTGTCGATGTTGCCGAGCCCCGTCGAGCGAGCCTCGGCTGGTGGTTGGTTAGGCCGTCACAGCCCCAGCAGCTTTTTAGCTTTACGCTCATCAGCCGGTTGGAGGGTGGCGTCCGGCATCAGCCGACGCGTCCGACGCGATGATTTGTGCTCGTTGAGGTGACGCTTACCCGCCTGGCGATGAACCAATTTGCCGGTGCCAGTGACTTTGAACCGTTTCTTGGCTCCCGAATGGGTTTTCATTTTGGGCATAGTTTCTCCGTTCTTTAACGTGTCGAGGCCTGGCCTCAGAGATCAATATCGGGGTCGAGATTGTCCGCTCGGCCGCGGGTTTTTTTCGGCCGGTCCGCCGCTGCGGCCGCCGCCCGAGAATCGGCGTGAGCTTTCAACTCGGCTTCACGGTCCGCCGCCCGCTCCGCCGCCCGGCGTTGTTTCTCCGCCTCGGCTTCCAGTCTGGCTTCAGACTTCTTCCGAGTTGGACTGAGCACCATGATCATGTTGCGACCATCTTGGCGCGGCGCCGATTCGACGACACCGTCTTCCACCACGTCTTCCGCCAACCGCTGTAACAGATTGCGGCCCAATTCCGGCCGTGACTGTTCCCGACCGCGGAACATGATCGTGATTTTGACCTTGTCACCGGCCCGCAAAAAGCGCACCACGTGGCCTTTTTTGGTTTCGTAATCGTGACTGTCGATCTTGGGCCGTAATTTCATTTCTTTAATCACGGTCGAACTCTGATTACGCCGGTTCTCACGCGCCTTCTGGGCGTTCTCGTACTTCCACTTGCCGTAGTCCATCAGTTTCGCCACGGGCGGATGGCTGTTCGGCGCGATCTCCACCAGATCCAGTCCGACCTCATTGGCCATACGCAGGGCCTCTTCCACCCGGACAATGCCAATCTGTTCGCCGTCGGCGGCGACCAATCGCACCTCGGGGACCCGGATACGATCGTTGATGCGCGGTTCAGTGCTGATAATTCCTCCTCAGGAATCGGTCGAGGTTGGTCACTCAAAAACTAAGAAAGGGCCCCGCGTTGGCGGCAGCCCACAAAACAACCACAGCCCAAACTGTGGTGTCGTAACCGGGCCAGCTTAACTGACCGCGGTGGGAACTGAATCCGATTGCAACCGGTGTCCTGAACTCAGTTCACCGGCGCAGACTCTACCCCGAGTCACCTAACAACGTGAAATCCGGTCCCGATTGACCGCCTAGTGGGCTGTTTAGATGACCGCCACCCAGCGCCGGCGGCACCAGACCGGCGACCTACAATCGTTGTCACCAGCTTGGGTTGGAGCCGGTTTTCGAGCGCTTCAACCGCACGTCACCAGTCATCAGGTCAACTATGTCGTCAGGACTCACCGAACAGGTCAATCAACGGGTTCTGCGCGATCTGACGGACGGCGTCATGGTGCTGTCCGAGGACGGACAAATCAGCTATCTCAACCAAGCCGCCCGCCAGATTCTCGGTCTGACTACCGAAGACCCCGTCGACCAAAGCTTCGCCAGTTGGTTCATCGGCGAGCCCGACAATGATGACTTTGTTGAGGTCGTGGTCCAAGCGATTACCGATAAAACCAGCACCCACCGGGCTCAGGTGGCCTATCGCCCACCGGCGGCCGACCAGCTCAAACAGCTGGCTTTGTCGAGTTCATTCGTCTACGACGAGGCGGGCCAGCAACAAGGCATCAGCATCGTGATCAGCGATATCACGCCGCTGGCCGACCTGGAACGGCGGCGCCGCGAAGGCAACTGGGTTTTCACCGGCGGCATGTGCGTCACCGCCGCCTACCTCATCATCTGGCAGCTCCTGGCCGCCTTCATGGTCGTACCGAACTGGCTGATGGCACGGGTGATGGAACTGCTGGCCATCGGCTTAGCGGTCTTTACCCTGACCAAAACCTCGATGACGTTCACCGACGTCGGCCTCAAAGCCCCACCGGGCCGGCTTCGGGGCACGCTATTGCGTGGGGTCAGCATCGGGTTGGGCGTCATCGCCGTGTTAGCCGCGGCCCGGATCGTCATCGACACCGTTGACCCAGCCCTGACCAGTGGCCTGCCGTTTTTCAGTTTCTATTGGAACGAAATCTGGCAAATCACCTACTTCGTGGTGGCGCCACTGCAGGAATTCCTCGCCAAAGGCATTGTGCTGGTGGCCTTACTCCGAATTTACGCCACCGAGACGCGGGAACTCCACTTTCTCCCGATCATGGTTTCCTCGCTGGTCTTTGCCGCTCTCCACGCCAATTACGGTATTGGCATGATGGCCGGGGCTTTCAGCCTCTGTTTCGCCACCGGCTGGCTGTACTTAAAAGACCGCAACATTTGGGGTTGCGCGATTATTCACTTCTGTCTCGGGTTTTTCGCAACCTGCTTCGGCCTGAGGGCCATTATCTAAATCAGACCCGGCGCGTTTAAACGCGCGCTCAATCAGAACAGTCGCGATTGAACCGCGTTTTATATCAAACCCCAGGCCGCTCGGACTTTGTCGAGGTCCAAACGCGAACCATCGTCCGAGAACCAGGACGACAGCTGGACTGGCTCGCCGTCGAGTAAGAAGACCGGCGTGCCGGTGAAGCCATTGTTGTACATATAGGCCGCCGCTGTCTTTTCCATCGTGTCCACGAAACTCAAGGTCAACTCTTCGTCGTAACACTTCTGGAATTGCGTCAGCTGATCACCCGATAAACCGATGTCCGATGGAATGGTTTCTCGCAAGACCGTCTCGTCAAGGCTGCCGTAGTGGTCATAAATCGCCAGGTGATAGGGCAAGAAGCTCCCGACTGTATCGGCGCAGGCTGAAGCCATCGAAGCTGGCCTTGACCAGGAGTCATGGCTTGGATCTTCATCTAAGAAATCACGATTCACCATCTCCAAGCGCACCTGGGTGGAAGCCCCGGCCTCTTGCAAAACCGGTTTCAACGCCTCTTCTTGGAGATAGCAGGCCGAGCACTGGTAATCGCCAAAGATTGTCACCGTATGTTCAGGATCGATCGCCGCCGGATTGGCACCAATGCCGACTAAAGTATTGTCATTTCTAATGTCGCTGAAAGCGTTGGGTGGCGTGATTTGGCCGCTACCCGAACCGGTCGAGTTCGTGGTCGGCGTCGGCGTCTGAGAACGGCTCAGCCCCCACCAGACCAAAGCGATGATGATCGCCAGGCCGACGACCACCCCCACCAGCGTGATCGCCAACCGGCGGTTCCGGGCCTTTCGCGCCGCCGCTAGCCGTTCAGCCTGAAGCTGGGCCCGTCGTCGTGTGCTGTTCGCCATCTCAGCCTTCCGAAACGTCGGCAATCATTTGCCGCAAAGTAGCGCCGGCGTCGTCAGCCGTCGCCGGGTTGATGTCTTGGGTGATGTTCGTGCCGTTGAGTCGATAGGTCGGCGTGCTCCTGACGTTATCGGCACTGGCCGAATTATCAACACTCTGGACAAATTGACCGGTCAGACGCTTGTCGTAACAGGTCTGGTAGTCCGTCAGTTGATCAGCCGTGATACCGACCGCGGTCGGGAAGGTGGTCCGCAATTGCTCATCGCTGAAACCGACGCCCTCCGGAGACGGTTGGTTAGCGAAGATTTCGGCATACATCGGGAAGTAGTAATCGCCTTCCAAGGTGTCGGCGCAAGCCGCTGCCACGGCCGCCCGGGTCGATGACTGGGCGTTTTCCGTGCCATTGACTTGGTCGTTGAAGGTCATGGTCCGGAAAACAACCTTGGCCGAACCGTCGTCAATAATCGACTCGAGCGTGTCCGACAAGCCGGCTTCGTAGCTGGCACAGCCGGGGCACTGGTAATCCGAGAAAATCTCCAAGACCGGGGCCGCGGCCGCAACGTCGAGATTCGGCGTAATCCCGGTTTGGGCCTCATCACCGTGAAGAGGCGTCACATCCCCACCCCGACCGGTCAGGTTGAGACCAACCACCGCCACCACCACGATGATGACGATTAAACCAAGTCCGCCGCCGAACACGGCCAGCCGGATTTTGCGGTCTTTCTGGGCTTGGGCGAGTCGTTGCTGTTCCATCTCAGCCTGGCGACTACGGCTAGCCTGGCTACGACTTTTGGCCATCTGAACGACTCCTCAGCTGTCTTAAACGGGAACTGACGACTGCGCCGGCGGCAGACCGCATCAGACTTAGTGTCAGGCTCGCTTGGTGATTATGGCATGTTTGCTCTCCAGCTGACAGAAGAGTACAGTCCGCCGTTGCTTCAGGACCCGTCCTGTCGGGCGCCTGTCCGGGTCAAACTTGTGTCCTCCGCTCGGCCCGGAGACGGCGGTCAGACCGGCTCTCCAGTCCAGAACCTGGCCTGACTATCAGTCCTGAGCGACACTAGACTGAAGTTTTTCAGCCGACCAGACGGCTTGACGCCAGTTGACGAGTTCATCTAACCCGCTCGTTAGACCCGCCCACCGAGTCGTACGACAACGTTGAGAGCGTGACTACTGTGACCGTGACGAACCCCACCAATCCGGAACCGTTAACCGCTTCGGCTGACTCAACGGCAACGGCGGAAGTGGAGGAGTACCCCGAACTGACCCACCGGCAAATTCTCGGTTTGCTGTCCGGCCTGCTGATCGCTCTGTTCGTCTCCAATGTGGCCGGCACCATCGTCGGCAATGCGCTCCCCGTCATCACGGCCCAGCTCAACAGTTCGGAACAGGAATACATGTGGATCGTGACGTCAACTCTGTTGGCGTCGACGGCTTCGACCCCGATCTGGGGCAAATTGGCCGATCTGTTCAGCAAAAAACGTCTGATCATCATCGGCCTGCTGATCTTTACCCTGGGCTCTTTACTGTCCGGCGCCGCTCCCAGTACCGGTGCGCTGATCGCGACCCGGGCGGTCCAGGGGATTGGCCTCGGGTCCATCATGTCGCTGGTCCAAGCCATCATGGGCACGGTCATCCCACCTCGGGCTCGGGGCCGCTACATGGCCTACACCGGCGCCGTCATGGCCGTTGCCACCGTCGTCGCGCCGCTCATCGGTGGCTTCATCGTCGACCAGTCGTGGCTGGGCTGGCGCTGGTGTTTCTGGTCCGCCATCCCGTTCGCGCTGGCGTCGGCGGTCATCCTCCAACATCAACTCAAGCTGCCCCATATCGCCCGCAAAGACACGACTGTCGACTGGCTCGGCGCCAGCTTGATCACTGCTTCGACCTCGGCCCTGCTGATTTGGATTTCGTTCGCCGAGAAGGAATATGACTGGATCAGTTGGCAATCGGCCGCGCTCGTCACCTTTGTCCTGGTCACGGCCGTCGGTTTCGTCATCACCGAATCCAAGGTCAAAAACCCCATCATTCCGCTCGACATCATTTCGATGCGGGTAACGGCTCTGGCCATCGTGGCTTCGATCGCCGTCGGTGTCGGCCTCTTCGGCTCATCAGTTTTCCTCGGCCAATATTTCCAGTTGGCGCGCGGTAAAACCCCGACCATGTCCGGTTTGCTGATGATCCCGATGATGGTCGGTGTCCTACTGTCCAGCGTCTTCATCGGCCGCCTCGTTACCCGGCTTGGAGTCTGGAAACCATTCGTCGTCGCCGGCTCGATGATTCTGACCGCCGGTTTCTTCCTCCTGAGCACCATCGACAGCAATACCAGTTTTGTTGTCATGAGTCTCTACATGGTGTTGGCCGGGCTCGGCGTCGGCATGACGATGCAAAACCTCGTTCTGGCGGTCCAGAATTCGATTTCGGTCCGCGATATTGGCGCCGCCACCGGAGCCGTCACTTTCTTCCGCTCACTCGGTGGTGCGATTGGTATTCAGGTGCTCGGTTTCGTCTTTGAAAGCCGCCTGACAGGATTGATCAAAGACGGTATTCCCGGCTTGCTTCAAACCGCCGTGACTGCGGACAGCCAGCTTTCCGCCACTTCCGCCCAAGCTTGTCCGGAAGTTCTGACTCAGCTGTCACAAGCCGGCAGCCAGGCCAGTAGCGCCGGTATTGATCCAGCCCAGCTGGATCAGTTGACGAAACTGTGTCCCCAGACCGCTCAGTTGATCAAGGACATGTCAACCATCGAAGCCTCGGGCGGCTCAACCATGAACGTGGCCGGTCTGGGGCCAGACCTCGGCCACTTGATCCAGAACTCGATCGGGCAATCAATCGGGACCTTGTTCTGGATTGGTGGTTTCATCTCTTTCGCCTCGATCCTGGCGGTTGTCTTCATGCGCTCGACCCGGCTGCACAATCACATCATCGTCGACGCTTCCGACCTCGATCAGCCGGAGGACGAGACGGCCAGCCCCGCCTCAGGCAAGAGCAAGAAATAACTTGTCCCGATAGGCCACTAGCCCAGCGACGGCTGGACTGGATCGACGACCTGGCCAGCCCGGAGACTCCCCTGGGCCAAGCGTCGGCTGAGGACCGCACCGAAGTTCAACTCCGGATCCAACTGTTGGAAAGCCCGGACAACATCGTCGGGCCGAACCAAGGGGCTGGTGTGTTCAATCACGACGCTGACGACCGAGCGTTCAGTCTGCTCAAGTTCGATCTGGGTGACCGCCGACCGGGCGTCGAATTGGCGTGGCCCGCGTTTCGTTTCGCGTTCGACTATGACCGTGTCGGCGGCAGTAAAGGCCGCAACGGCCGCCGCCAGCTGCTGCCGCCAGGCCGTATCCGAAGCGGGTGGAGCGGTCGAAGTGGCTGAAGCCGGCCGCAACTCAATCGACCAGGCCGAGGCCAGCAAGCGTGACATCAGTCCACCCGGCTCCGCCGAAGCCACCCCGACCACGGCCAGCCCGAGCGGAAAGGCCGCTTCCAAGGCCTGTCCGACTGCGGCCAGGTCCATGACTGTGGCCAGACCGAGGTCGACGTATTCGGCTTCCGATTCGGCACCAGTGGGAGCCGGGTTAGCCCAGGAAATGCGTGGGTGGGGGTTGAAACCCGACGAATAGGCCATCGGCACTTCCGCCCGCCGTAAGGCCCGCTCGAACACCCGGGCGACATCACGGTGGGAGGCGAATCGGCCTCGGCCGCGTTTGGCGTAGCGCAACCTGAGCCGTTGGACGGGCGGCGGCTGCTGGACCGGTGGTTGCTTAGACATCGGCCACGACCAAACGAG
>JAISGZ010000126.1 GCA_031262845.1 Propionibacteriaceae bacterium
TTTGCGGACTGGCTTGTCAGCGGTCGATTTGATGGATCTTGATCTGTGCTACTCGCCGCCCTACGGCGCCGCCAAGGACCCGATCACGATGGTCGGCCTGGTGGCGGACAACGTCATGACCGGCCAACTGCGGTTGTGGCAGGTCGAGCAACTGGCTGACAAGCGGAAGAACGAGTTCGTGCTCGACGTTCGGACGCCAGTCGAGTTCGGTACCGGCCATCTCCCCGAAGCCGTCAACATTCCCCACACCGAATTGCGTCAGCGGCTCGACGAAGTCCGCACGCTGGCGGCTGGTCGGCCCGTGGCCGTGCTCTGTCAGTCAGGTGTTCGCAGCTACATCGCCCACCGCATCCTGGCGGCCGCCGGGTTCGAGTCGGCCTCCCTGTCCGGCGGCATGTTGACCGTGCGGGCTTGGCTTGGTGATCAGGCCCAAACCGAGTTGGTCGTCTGAACCCACCCAATCCGGTGATGTCGCCCAGCGGTCGTTCGTGGGGGGTGAGCGGCTCGGCGACACCACTGAAATCAGTCTCCAGTGATGCGACTACATTCTCGTAGTACTCCAGACTCAGCATCACGAGACTAAGGCTCATGCCCTGTCGCGTCATCATCGGCGCGGCAGGGCACGGGTCTTTCTAGGGGCGGCTCGAATGAACTTACTGAGCGTTCCCCTGAACCTGAGCGATCCAGGTTTCGACAGCGTCCGCCCCACGTGGGAAGTCGGCGGACAACAACCGACAACCGTCCTCCGTGATGAGGATGTCATCTTCGATTCGCACCCCGATACCCCGGAAACGCTCGGGCGCCAGTTCGTCGGTGGCCTTGAAATAGAGTCCGGGCTCGACGGTCACGGTCATACCGACTCGCAGTGGGCCCTGGCGATACTCCTCGCGGCGGGCTTGCGCACAGTCGTGGACATCGAGGCCGAGGTGGTGGCTGGTGCCGTGAACCATCCAGCGCCGCCACTGGCCACCCTGGTCAGACAGGGCTTCCTCGACCGACACCGGCAGACAGCCCCAGTCAGCCAGGTACTGGGTCAGTACGGCGACTGCGGCCTGGTGGATGGCGATGAACGGCGCGCCGGGCCGGGCAGCCTCGATCCCGGCTTGCTGGGCGGCCAGGACGGCTTCGTAGACCTCGCGTTGGGCGGGGCTGAAGCGGCCGTTGACGGGCAGCGTCCGGGTGACATCGGCGGTGTACAAAGTGTCGACTTCGACACCGGCGTCGAGCAGTAAGAGGTCGCCGTCGTGGAGGTCACCGTCGTTGCGAATCCAGTGCAAGGTGTTGGCGTGATCACCACCGGCAGCGATCGTGTCGTAGCCAACGGCGTTACCGAGGTGACGGGCGTGGAGGCCGAAGACACCTTCGACCCAGCGCTCGCCCCGACCTCGCCGGACCGCCTCGGGCAATTCCCGAATAACGGCCTCGAAACCGACCTTGGTAGCGGCACAGGCCTGTTCCAGCTGACCGATCTCGAAGTCGTCTTTGGTCAGGCGTAACTCCGACACGGCGACCGCCAGTTCCCGGTCCCAACCCCGGCGCTCGTCGACACTGTCAGTGTCACTGTCAGGACCGTCACGCAGAACATCGACCAGGTTCGTGGTCCGGGGGTCGGCTTCCCGGATGACCCTCAGCCGGTGGCCGGACAGCGAGGCCAAGTCGGCCGTCAGCTGCTCGATCGACCGCACCGTCAGGCCGGTCAGCGTCGCCATCTCGTCGATTGACGGCCGGGCGCCGACCCACATTTCGCCGTAGCGGCCGGAACTGTAGAACTCCGGGTCGGTGCGGGGAGCGCGCGGGTGGAAATAGAGCACGGCGGCGTCGGCGATCTGATCGTCGTCCGGATCAGCTGTGGCGGGGCCGATGACCAGCACGGCGTCCGGTTCGAGATCCTGTCCCAAACCCGACAAATGGGCGAAAGCTGTTTGGGGCCGGTAACGGTAGTCCGTGTCATTAGCCCGGACGCGATACGGCCCGGCCGGCACGATCAGGCAGTCGCCCGGGAATTGTTCCAGCAAGCGACGACGCCTCGGGGCAGTCCAAGCGGCGGCCGGCAGTGGGGCCGGTGGTGGGGGATAGTCCCCCCAACCTTGGGTGATGAAGTCACGGAAGGCGGATGAGAACGGCGTTTGCCGGTTCGGCAGTTCGGGCGTCTGGTCGGGTTGCTCCATGACGTTACTTCCTTTCCGCTGACCAACCGCAGGCTGACATTCTGCTCCCGAGGTCAAATACGTCGGATCCTGTAGCGGCTGTCCGCTGGCAAAGACAGGTCCCAATCGATCCGAAACATCACATCAGCCAACGCCTTGGTCTGTGACCAGCGGTCATTTCAACCACAGTGACAAACCCTGGCACTCGTGCTGTGGTGGTGCGTCGCCAGATCGGGTTGAATCCCGAGTTGACGACTACTGTGAACTTTATGCCCAGTCTGACGCAACGCCAACAGGCCGCTTTAACCGAGGCCGTGGCTGAATTGGCGGAACCCGGAACAAAGCCGGAATCAACGGTGGCGACGCTGGTTCAGCTGGTGGCCGCTCAAAACCAACCGACGCGGGATCACGTGGCGCTGGCCGTGCGTTTGGCCTTGTCCGAGCTAGCTCATCGGCAACCAGGACAGAGTGTCGAGTTACGGGTGCCGCCTTACGCCGCTGTTCAGGTGGGTGCGGGCGTTGACGGTCCAGGAGCCGGTCCCCGCCACACGCGAGGTACACCGCCGGCTGTCGTTGAAATGACGCCGCCGGTCTTGCTCAAACTACTGGTCGGCCAGTTGACGTGGTTGCAGGCCGTGGCCGAGCGTCAGGTGTCGGCCTCGGGGGCCCACACTGATCTCAGCGGGTTGTTTCCGTTATCGTGACGAGTCGGACAAGCAGCAACCAAGCTCACAAAACCGGCAGTAACTGGGCCAACTCCAGCGGCGTCACCTGGCGCCGGTATTCCGCGAACTCGGCCCGCTTGTTCTTGAGGAAGTAGTCGAAGACGTGCTCGCCGAGGGTTTCGGCGACCAACTCCGACCGCTCCATCACCGTGATGGCTTCGTCGAGGTTGCTCGGCAAGGGCGCGATCCCGAGCGTCTGGCGTTCCCGGTTGGTCAGGCTCCAGACGTCGTCCTCCGACCCTGGCGGCAACACAAGATTGCGCTCGATCCCGTCCAGGCCGGCGTTGAGAATGACGGCGAAAGCCAGATAGGGGTTGGCGGCGGAGTCGACTGAACGTAGCTCAACCCGGGCTGACGAGCCCTTATTCGGCTTGTAACTGGGCACTCGGATGAGCGCCGAGCGGTTGTTCTTACCCCACGAGATATAGCTCGGGGCTTCACCGCCGGCGGCCAACCGGACGTACGAATTGACCCATTGGTTGGTCACGGCGCTGATCTCGGCGGCGTGTTCCAAAAGACCGGCGACGAAGTGGCGAGCGACGGCTGACAAGCGGTAATCATCGCTGGCGTCGAAGAAGACGTTGGTGTCGCCCTCGAACAGGCTCATGTGCGTGTGCATCCCCGAACCCGGCGCGTCAGCCAGCGGCTTGGGCATGAACGAGGCGTGAATCCCCGACGCCGCCGCCACTTCCCGGACCACGACCCGGAAGGTCATGATGTTGTCGGCCGTGGTCAGGGCGTCGGCGTAACGTAAGTCGATCTCGTGTTGGCCCGGGCCGCCTTCGTGGTGGGAGAACTCGACCGAAATACCCATCTGCTCCAACATGAGAATCGTCTCCCGCCGGAAATCGGTTCCCTGACCCAGCGTCGTGTGATCGAAATAACCACCGTCATCGAGCGGCTTCGGCGGTTGCCCGGGCGTGATCGGGTGGAAGAGATAGAACTCGATCTCGGGGTGGGTGTAGAACGTGAAACCCTTGCTGGCGGCCTTGTCAAGAGCCCGTTTGAGGACGTAGCGAGGGTCGGCGTAGGACGGCGAACCGTCGGGCAGGCGAATATCGCAGAACATCCGGGCGGTCGGCTTGGTCTGGTTACGCCAGGGCAGCGTCTGGAAAGTTGCGGGGTCGGGGTGGGCCACCATGTCCGATTCGTAGACCCGGGCGAAGCCCTCGATGGCCGAGCCGTCAAAGCCGATGCCTTCGGAGAAAGCCCCCTCCATCTCGGCTGGTGAGATCGCGACCGATTTCAGGAAACCCAGAACATCGGTGAACCAGAGGCGAACGAAACGGACGTCCCGCTCTTCCATCGTGCGTAGGACATATTCGATTTGTCGGTCCATGAGTGTCGTCTCCCCGTCATCGACGCCGGTGTGGCGTCCATCATTCCACGTTCGGCTGGTCAACCCGAGTACCATCGCGGCCGTGAATCGTGTTCAACCGTATCCGCTATTACCACGGCGCTCGGTGCCCGCTGGTATCGCCCGGCCGCCCTATATTGGCCAGATGGGTCCGGAGTTGTACGACGGCCCCGACGTTCAACCGCCCGAGATCATCGAGCGGATGCGCGAAGCCGGTCGAATTGCCGCTCAAGCTATTCAGGTAGCCGCCGCCGCGGCCGCTCCCGGCGTCACGACCGACGAACTCGACCGGGTGGCCCATGAGTTCATCTGCGACCAAGGTGGTTATCCCAGCACGCTCGACTACCGGGGTTTCCCGAAGTCGATCTGTACGTCGGTCAACGAGGTCATCTGTCACGGCATCCCGGACCAGCGGCCGCTCGAAGACGGCGACCTGTTGAAAATCGACATCACGGTCTACAAAGACGGCGTCCACGGCGACAACTGCACGACCATCGGCGTCGGCCAACTCGATCAAGCCTCACACGACCTCATGGTCCGGACCGAGGAAGCCATGAACCGCGGTATCCGGGCCGTCAAACCGGGCCGCCAACTCAACGTTATCGGCCGCGTCATCGAGGCTTACGCCAACCGTTTCGGCTACGGCGTGGTGCGGGATTACACCGGTCACGGCATCAACCAGGCTTTCCATTCGGGACTGGTCATCTTGCACTACGACGAGCCGAAACTGACCCGCCTGATCGAACCGGGTATGACCTTCACGATTGAGCCGATGCTGACGCTGGGCGACTATCACTCGCACGTCTGGGACGACCACTGGACGGTCGTGACCAATGATTTCTCGCGTTGCGCCCAATTTGAACAGACCATTGTGGTGACCGATGACGGTGTGGAAATTCTGACTGTTCCCTGAACTGAGCGTTCCTTGGCCTGACCGTTCCCTT
>JAISGZ010000150.1 GCA_031262845.1 Propionibacteriaceae bacterium
TGAATCGGTTTCATCGAGCACCGCGTATTTCGGGTTGAGTAATTCCAGTTGGGCGATCTCATGTCGCTTCTTCTCACCGCCGGAAAAACCTTCGTTGACCGACCGGCGGGCGAACTCGCTGTCCAAATCGAACCGGCCCAAAGCTTCGTCGACCTGTTTGACCCAGGTCCGCAGATTCGGCGCGCTGCCGCTGATCGCGGTCTTAGCCGTCCGCAAGAAGTTGGCCACCGACACTCCCGGCACTTCGACCGGATATTGCATCGCCAGGAAGAGACCGGCTTTGGCCCGCTCGTCGACTGTCGCGGTCGTGATGTCTTGGCCATCGAGGACGATCGAACCTGAGGTGACGGTGTATTTCGGATGGCCCGCCAAGGCGTAGGCCAGGGTCGACTTACCCGATCCATTGGGGCCCATGATGGCGTGAATCTGGCCCGGCCGGATGATCAAATCAACGCCTTGGAGAATCGGCTTGTCACCGGTTTCTGTGGCGACGGAAACGTGTAATTTCGAGATCACTAGCCCACGTTCTTCGGTCATCAGGACTCCTTTACCGGCTGGGAGGCGTCAGCTGACGCCGGGACAACATTCTCCGTCGACTGGTCGCTCGCGGACGCCAGCGCCAATTCCTCATCAATCGTGGCGCTGAGCAAAGCTTCGACATCGGCCAACCCAATTTGGTGAATCAACTGAGCGAAGAAACCCCGCAAAACCAAACGCCGAGCTTCGGCTTCAGGCAGGCCGCGGGAGCGCAAGTAAAACAGTTGCTCTTCGTCAAAGCGACCGGTGGCGGCCGAGTGTCCGGCACCGACGATCTCACCCGTCTCGATCTCCAAGTTCGGCACCGCGTCGGCCTGACCGCCCTCGGTCAAGAGCAAGTTGCGGTTCGACTCGTAGGTTTCGATGCCCTCTGCTTGAGGCCGGATCAAAACGTCACCAACCCAGACCGAATGAGCCCCCTGGCCGTGCAAAGCCCCCCGGTAATCGACCCGGCTGACGCCCCGCGGCCGATTGTGATCGACGAACAACCGGTGTTCGAGATGTTGGCCGGATTGGGCCACGTAGAGCCCGAGCAGTTCAGCTTCGCCACCCTGGTCAGCGTAGGAAACGTTGGTCTGCAAGCGGACCAAATCGCCACCCAGGGAGACGACAATGTGACGGAGCCGGGCATCACGACCGATGACGGCCTCGTGCTGTCCCAAATGGAACGAACCGGCCGACCAACGTTGCAGCGACACCAAGGTCAGATGCGCGCCGGGCCCCAGCCGCAATTCGACGTTGCCCAAGAAATTGGCTTGACCCTGGTGATCGACGACCACGGTCGCCTCGGCCTGAGCCCCCAACTCGATCACCAAGTGGGCGGCGGCGGGAGCAGTTTGAGCCTGACCGCGGCCAGTTACGGTGATCCGAACTGGTTCGGTCAACACCTGGCCATCGGACCACCGCAAATAGGTCGCCCGTTCGGCTTGGCTGGCCAAAGCCGCCGCTCGGTCAACTGGGATCAGAACCGTTCCCCGAGGCTTTTGGCCGACCGCTAAATCCGGTTTGACAACCGCCCCAGATGCCTCCACCGCCAAGTCGTACACCGTTTCCGGCGCCGCCAACGGACCGGCCAACAGTTCGTGCAGTCTCTCCAGCGGTGTGAAACGCCAGTTCTCTTCCCGCCCGGTCGGTTGCGGATGATCGGCCAGAGCGAACGAACCAACGGGGTGGAGATGGCTGGCGACCGCCACCTCACTAGCGTCTGGGGTCGCGGACACCGGAGCCGGGGCCGCCGGCGCTGGCAGACTTGGGCTCATCCGACCGCTCCTTCCATTTGCAGCTCAATCAACCGGTTCAGTTCCAAGGCGTACTCCATCGGCAATTCGCGGGCGATCGGCTCAATGAAACCGCGCACGATCATGGCCATGGCCTCTTCCTCGGTTACCCCCCGGCTCATGAGGTAGAACAGTTGATCTTCGGAGACTTTCGAGACCGTGGCCTCGTGGGCCATCGAGACGTCTTCTTCCCGAATATCGACGTAAGGGTAGGTATCCGAACGCGACACGGTATCAACCAGCAGCGCGTCACAACGAACCGACGAGGCCGACTGGAAGGCGCCGGGTTGGACCGCCACCAGCCCCCGGTAGGAAGCCCGGCCACCCGATCGGGCCACCGACTTCGACACGATCGTGGAACTCGTCCGAGGGGCGGCGTGAACCATCTTCGAGCCGGTGTCCTGGTGTTGCCCCGCCCCGGCGAAGGCGATCGACAAGGTCTCGCCCTTGGCCTGTTCGCCGAGCAACCAGACGGCTGGATATTTCATCGTCGCTTTCGAACCGATATTGCCATCGACCCACTCCATGGTGGCGCCGGCGGCGCAGGTCGCCCGCTTCGTGACCAGGTTATAGACGTTGTTCGACCAGTTCTGAATCGTCGTATACCGAACCCGGGCGCCGCGGCGGATGATGATTTCGACGACCGCGGCGTGCAGTGAATCCGACTTATAGATCGGCGCCGTACAACCTTCGACGTAGTGGACGTAGGCGTCTTCATCGACCACGATCAGGGTCCGTTCGAACTGGCCCATATTCTCGGTGTTGATCCGGAAGTAGGCCTGGAGCGGAATCTCGACCTTGGCGCCCTTGGGCACGTAGATGAACGACCCACCGGACCAGACGGCCGTATTGAGAGCCGAAAACTTATTGTCACCAGCCGGCACGACCGAACCGAAGAGCTCTTCGAACAGCTCCGGATACTGTTTCAGGCCACTATCGGTGTCGAGGAAAACCACGCCCTGACGTTCCAATTCGGCGTTGATCTTGTGATAAACGACCTCCGACTCGTATTGAGCGGCCACCCCGGCGATCAGACGGTTCTGTTCGGCCTGCGGAATTCCCAAGCGGTCGTACGTCGTCTTGATATCGGCCGGAAGTTCATCCCAGGTCGTGGCCTGGCGTTCAGTCGCACTGACGTAATACTTGATGTTGTCGAAGTCGATCTCTGATAGGTCCGCACCCCAGGTCGGCATCGGTTTTTGGTGGAACAGTTCGAGAGCTCGTAAGCGCCGCTGGAGCATCCACTCGGGCTCGTCTTTGCGGGCCGAGATATCGCGCACCACTTTTTCCGTCAAACCCCGCTGGGCCTCGGCCCCGGCGGCATCGGAATCATGCCAGCCAAACCGGTATTGACCCAGAGCCGAAAGATGTTCGTCCTGGGTTGCACCCAGACCGGGCGCCGCGGCCGTCGAAGTCACATCAATCTCCTCAATTTGCTGGTCGAAACCTTAGATGACCGGACTGACACTGTGGTGCCGAAGGCCACCCGCCAAGACAGTCCGACCGGGCTGATAGCGCTGTTCAGGTCCAGTTGTGGCGACTGCTACAGCCGCCCCTTGAGGGACTTGACCAATAGCTGGCAACTCAGCCCTGACCAGCCCAATCAACGGTCTCGGCTAGTAATGAACCACGACCGGAACGCCGATCTGAGCCCAGTTGTAAATCCACCGAGCATCGCCCGGCGCCATATTGACGCAACCGTGGGACACGTTACTGCCGAACGGCGCCGCCCACGGGGCGGAGTGGAAAGCCACCCCGTCATCGGTGAAATAGGTCACCCAGTCGACCATCAGGTCGTACTCGGGCTTACCTGTACTAGGCAAGATTTGGCCGATCATGCGGTCACGCTCGTAGCTCCGGGAGACGGTCCAGACGCCGGTTGGTGTGTCGTAGCCGGGCATACCGTAGGAGACATAGAAGCTACCGGCCACCGCATCATTGACATAGGCCGTCACGCGGTAGGTCGAGAGGTTGACGTCAATCCACTTGCCGCCCGCCGCCTGAGACACCGATTCCGTGATGGTTTGGTATTTCTCGGTCTTGGTCGGTGCTGCCAAGGACAGCGGCTGGCCGGTTTCCAGAGCGCTAGCGATCTGCTCGACAACCGCTGTCGGGTCGGTCAGCAGTACACCATCCAAGCCCTCTTGCTGGACACCCAACACCGTCCCGTTGGCGGCAGTCAGGATTTTCTTGTCTTGCTCGGACTGTTCCAGGGTTTCGTTGAGGGCCTCAGGTAATTCGGCCGCCATCGCGCTGGCGTCGTACGTCAAGTCGATCGTGCCGGCGGTTGGATTGGGCGTCAGTTGCGTCCACCGCACCCGGGCGGCCTGACTGGGACTGTACGACCCCAATTCGGTCGTCACCGTGATGGTTTGGCCGAGTCGGGCGTTGGCGGCCGCCGCGGTCGTCTCCGCCGCCGCCGTCGGAATATCCGGGGTTTGTTCGGCGACCGTCAGCTCAACTGCCGGCGCCGCCGTTGGATCCGCCGCCCACTGATCCAACGCCTGGGTCAGAATAGCGGTGTCAACGGCTGTGCCCCGGGCTGCCGGAGTCACGGTAAAAGTGTCACTGGCCTCGTCAAAGACCACCCCGGCGTCAGTCGCCGGCTGGCCCAGGGCCGACAGCTCCTGTTGAATCCAGGCCTTGGTCTGATCACTGTCGACGGTGGTGACAAAATCGACCTGTTGGCTTCGCCAGGGTCGAAGGACATCGAACAAGGGCAGCGAATGACCCTGCTGCAGAGCAGCTTGGGCAGTCGCCTCGACATCGACGGTCAAGCCCAATTCGGCCGACTGAACAGTCACGGTTTGAGTTTGGTGACCATCGACGATGGTCACGGTCATGGCTTTGTCGGCCACCAGATCGGCCACCGTGGCTTCAACTTCGGGCGCCGTCATTCCGGCCAGGCTGACACCGTCTAGCTCAACCCCAGGGTTGACCCGATCGGCGTAATACTGATTGGCGAACACGGCCGTCCCACCACCGACGAGGACCAAGCCGATCGTGGCCATGGCCGTGATGAGAACCCAGCGCCCGCGACGCCGACGGTTCGCTCGGGCTGGGCTTGAGCGGCGTCCACGACGGCCGGTCGGCGCTGATACCGCTGTTTCGGCGTCTGGCGGCAGACCGTTTTCGTCAGTCACCCCAGCGGCCGAGCCGGGCTCAGCGGCAACCTCGGCAACCACCGTCGGACTGGCCTCATCAATCGACTCGAACGACTCGTTGGTGGCCGTCACAGCTGGGTCAATCGGCACCGCGGCTTCGGGCGGACCAGCTTCTGGTGTGGTCGGTAAATCCGGATCACTCATACATCATCCCCGTAGAAGGCCATACGTCCCCTTTACGCTAACGACGTAGTTTAACATCCCGGCGGGCCTGACCGGCTCATCATGAGACGATTTGTTTAATCCCCCAGTTGAGACGGTTCGCGAGTTTGATCCCCCACCCCAACTTTTTACAACGCCAACTGTGACGGCCTCATTCCGAGATCTGCCACCAGCTGGCGGCCAGTGTGGATTCGACCGGGCCGACGTCATCCTTTAGGCTGACTTCATCCCCCCGGTTCGAAAGCGAGTTGGCATGGTTTCTACCCCCCGCGCCATGCGTTTGCCGGACCGTCATCAGCTCATCACTGACGCCACCGACCAGTTGGTCCAACGACTGATCGACTGGCAGCGCGACGGTGGCGTTCCCCAAATTGCCTTGTCCGGCGACCCTTTGGCGTACGACGTGCTGGCGGCGCTGACGACTCGGGCGGCTGAGACCGAGGTGGATCCGAGGCGAGTCGGATTGTGGTGGACCGATGACGCTTTTGCCCCCACCCACAGCCCCGAACGCCACTCGCTCAAAGCGCTCAGTTTGTTGGGCGGCAGTCTGCCGCTCAACCCGTCGCAGATTCACCCCGTCCCCAGTTCCGAGGCTTACAGCGATCCGGAAGCGGCCGCTCACGCCTACGCCCAAGACCTGGCTCAGGTCCAGTTGGACCTCTGCTTGCTCGAACTCGGATCAGCCGGCCAGATCGCCGGCTTGTTTCCGGGCCAGCGTGATGTCAACGATTGGGTGATCGGCGTCACCGACGCACCGTCCGGCCCAGCGGAACGGGTCACACTCGGTTTATCGACTCTGAACACGGCTCGGGAAGTTTGGGTCTTTGCTTCTGGTTCCCGGGTCGCCGGTCTAGTTACGGCCAGTTTCGCCGGCGCCCCGAGCTTGCCCAGTTCCCGGGTTCACGGCCGGGAACGAACCTGGTGGTTCGTCGACACTCCGGCCGCCGCCCTCCTGCCTTGTCACCGCTGCTGGTTGTGAGGCTGCAACTGGCGTGCAACCGTCGGCGGGGTGTGACACGATAAGGCGATGAGCCAAAGCCCTCACCTCCCCGTGGCGCCCAACCCCTGCGATTTGCCGGGTGTGACATGGCAGCCCATCAGTTCTCGTTTAGCTACCGCCCGGTTGATCGGCGCCGCCATCGGCTGGGCGCTGGTTGATCTCGCCGCCTTGACCATTGCCTTGATCGGTCAAGCTTTTTGGTGGTGGTTACTGGTCGTGGTCGTCGTCGGTCTGACGATCTGGACCATGATTCTCATCCCTCGCCACGTTCGGGCGATTC
>JAISGZ010000217.1 GCA_031262845.1 Propionibacteriaceae bacterium
CTAATTCCCGTTCGATGAGCCCACGTAAAAAGCGTGAGATCGACATATGGCGGTTAGCAGCTTGGCGCTTGACCTCAGCCAAGGTGTCTTCCGGCAAAACAACGCGAACCGCCGGCGAGTGCGTCCGCCCGCCCGATAAGGACTTGCCGCCAGGAACCAAGCCTGCCAACTGGCGACGCTCCGCAGCGACCGAGTCTGCCTCAGCATCGGCTTCTGTGTAACGACGACCACCCACAGAAACAGGTGTTTCGTCGAGGTCGATGTCCTCAGCTATGGAAACACCGGGCACATAACGGTAGTTCGCTGCGCTCACGATGGCCTCCTTAAATCGGTTGGCATGACGTGAAAGATGATGATCGTGTGGTCAGGATCTTCGTCAGACGGACGGCCCATGATGTGTAGCTCAATCCCACGGTCATCTGGTGCAATCCAGTGAAGTTCCAAGCTGCGCGGCCCTTGTCTGACGAGTGCGTCGCCAGCGTTGGCGAGGGCTGCTAAGGCGTGAGCTTTGCCAATCTTGTGTCGACGTGCCGATCGGGCAAAGTAGAACCTCGTAGGACGAGAATAGTCTATATGCTCGTCACTCTCAACAGTGGGAGCGCCATCCATCTGCGGCGGAGGTGGGGTTGTGAGATCCATGCCAAGCAACTTAACGGCTAGGTCTGACAGTGGGGGTCTGAGCACTAAAACAGGGGTTGTTCGTTTCGTGGTTTCCCAGGCTGGACTTAGGCCAGGTAGGTTGCCGCTATGACTTTCTCTTTTGCGCGGACACCGGACGCGGTGTTGACGCAGTTGCAGGCTTGGCGGGCGGCGGACGCGCCGACTAGTGGCGGCCAGGTGTTGGCTTATGTTTTCGACACCGGTCTGCCCCAGTTGGACGAACTGGTCCGTCAAGCGATGGTGGCGATGACGCCGGTCAGTGGCTTGGATCCGGCGACTTTTCCGTCGTTCGCCGAATTGGAGCGGGCCTTGGTCGGGTTCACGCGGGAACTGTTACACGGGGATGACGACGTCGTGGGGACGGCCACCACGGGTGGCACGGAGTCGAGTTTGTTGGCCGTCAAAGCCGCCCGAGACCTGTGGCAGGAGTGCCATCAGGGTGTCGGCCGGCCGCGCATGGTGTTGCCGACGACGGCCCACGGGACGTTTCGTAAAGCGGCTGATTATTTTGATCTGGAGTTGGATCTCGTACCTTGCCAGGCCGATGGTTCGGTCGATCCGGCGGCGGTCGGGCGGCGACTCGACGACGGCGTGGCGATCGTCATCACGTCGGCGCCGTCTTATCCGTTCGGGGTTATCGACCCGGTGGCCGAGATCGCGGCCCAGGCTTACGAGCGTGGCATTGCTTGCCACGTTGACGCCTGCATGGGTGGGTTGACGTTGCCGTTCTGGCCCGGTGTTGATGAGCTGCCGGTGTGGGATTTTCGGTTGCCGGGCGTGACGTCGGTGGTGGCCGATTATCACAAGTTCGGGTACGCCCCCAAGGGGGTGTCGGTGTTGTTGCAACGGGGTCGTCAACGGCAGCGGCGGCAGTTTTACGTTTGCGCCGACTGGGCGGGGTATCCGCTGACCAACCCGGCGATGGTCAACTCCCGTTCCGGCTTGGCACTGGCCGCCGCCTGGGCCGTCAGCCAAGCTCTCGGCCGGGCCGGCTTCGTCACCTTGACCGAGTCCGTGGCCGAGGCCAGTGCGGTTTTGCGGCGGGCGCTCAAGGCGATTGATGGGCTGACGGTTTTCGGCTCCTCGATCGGTCCGATGATCGCTGCCGCCACGGATTTGGCGGCGCCGCCGGAGCGCCAAGTCGACCCGCACCTCTGGGCTGATGCGCTGCGTCAACTCGGTTGGGTGGTGCAGAGCCAACCGGGATTAACCCAAGCCAACGGTGTGAATTTACCAACCACGGCTCATCTGACGGTCACTCCCGTGACACAATCTCGTTTGCCCGAGCTCGAACCGGCGCTGATCCAAGCGGCGGACCTGGTCCGGGGGGTGCCGCCGGTTGACGGCAGCCTCATCGCCGATCACTTGGTGGCCGCTGGTCTGCTCGACCCTATGTTTATTCAGCCCCCGAATTCAACAACCGACCAGTCTTTGCCCCGGCTTGACCCCGACACCGCCTGGGCCATCGTCCAAGCCCTCAATCAACAACCCGACGATTCCGCCTCGACGGTCAGCTCCAGCGCCCAAACCCGCTTGTTAGCCCTAGCCAAAGTCGTGGCGCTGCCAGTCACTGAGGCGCTCATGATCGAGAAAATGGGCCGTCCGGTCGAACCCTGACCAGTTCAGTGACGTCCGGTCACCGTTCTCGTGACCACCGTGGGGTCACGCCTGTTATGGAGTACGGCGAGGGTTTCGGCCAGAGGACTTTCAGCGGCAGGGTTCATTTCCAGATCGGCCAAGCGATCGTCTAAAACCGCCTGAGTATCGGCGTCCAACGTGCCGTCATCGATTTCTCGATAGAGGAAGTCAATCAACTCAACTTGAGCGGAGCGGTCGAGCTGACTGACCTGTTGCAGCAAAACCGGGCTGACCATGATCATCATGATACCTACCACCCACGGATCGTGGGTGAGGTTCTGAACCGATCAGACGATGGGTAATTCCGTGGGGGGCCAGCTCCGCCTAGCTGACCCCCCACCTTTGTTGGGCTCTCCACCAACATCTGTGGCACGTCCTGATCACCGACAAGGATTGTTCTCCCACGGACCACGCATTACCGTGGCCTGCCTCGTTTAGGACAACAGTTCGTACCCTGTCACGCCGCGATGACGGACTTGCGGCACGCAGTGGGGCGCTTAGCCGCGTAATCCCTGCCGCCGATAAATGCAATATCGATCGGCCCCCCGCATCGCCGGCCAACTCTCCGACCACTACCCAAGACATGTCATTTCGGAGTAACAAACGATAAGTCAAGCACGGTTGTTCCGGGCCTGGTATCCCCCGTTCGGGGGAGGCTGAACTCCCCAGAAAGGGGGAGGCTCACCCAAAAGAGGGAGACCGAACCCTTCGCCTTGGGGATACCGCTCGACTCGTCAGGCCGCTTAGCTGAAGGTCAACCGGTCGCCTGAGATCGCGCCGACGTGTCCTAGATCACACGTGTACGAGGTCTCCCCCAGGTCGGCCGTGAATTCTTGAGGAGTCACGATGTTGTTCAAGAGACGAATCCGGGCCATGTGGACCGTGGCCTTAGGCGTCAGTGTCATGAGTGCCGGCGGGACGGTGGCGGTGGCCGCCCCTGTCGTCGAGGCCCGACCAGCGGCCCTGGCCGTTCAAGCGGTGGCAGCTGATCAAGCACCGATTGGCGGGATTACGTCGTGGTCAATTGACATTTCCCAGGCGAAGCTCGATGTCAAAGGCTGGGCCTTGGATCCCGATGACCCAACCCAGCCTGTGAAGGTCGAAATTTTCGTGGTTGCTGACAGTCGCATGTATGTCTGCGAAGAATTTCTTGGCCGGGAACAGCAATATCTTGCCGAATATGTCGGCTGGTACTTCGATATCAGCCTTGCAAGAGGTCAAGCTGACAAGCCAAGATCCGACTTTGCGGCAGTCTTTCCCAATGCCGGAGCCAATCACGGATTTGAATTGGTGGGATGGTCTGGTGACAATGGCGCACGGTTTCACATGTGTCCTTTCCCTCTGACCGTAGTATTCACCTCAGCCGACGGCAGTCAGACCAAGCAAAGGATGCCCTACCAAGGGCAAGGCCCAAATCTGACGTTGACGGCGAATCCGATGGGGCAACTTGATAGCGCGGAAGGTGCGACCGGGAAGGTCCGGCTGCGGGGTTGGGCGATGGATTGGAGTGCAGCCGGATCGGCCGTTTCGATCCACGCTTACGTCGGCGGGCCAGCTGGTTCGGCCGGAGCTGAATATCACAATCTGGGAACGGCCACGCTGGCTCGCAGTGATGTCGACGCCACTTATCCGGGCGCTGGTGGTCAGCATGGCTTCGACCAGACGATCACGACCAGCCTCAGTGGTAAACAGACGGTCTATGTTTACGCCATCAACGTGGGTTCGGGTAGCGGGAATACGCTGATCGGAACCACTGAGGTGACGATCGTCCCTGACCCGAATGCACCCAAGCCTTCCACGTCGGCGCCGAAACCTTCCTCGAGCGCTCCCAAGCCTCCCTCGACAGCGCCCAAGCAGTCATCAAGTGCGCCCCAGCCTTCTTCGAGTGCTCAGCCCTCATCGAGCGCACCCCAGCCCTCGTCAAGCGCGCCCAAGCCCTCTTCAAGCGCGCCCAAACCGTCCTCGGTGACCTCGACCCCGACGGTGACCCAGCCATCAGCCGGTTCGCCGTCCAGCAGCCGACCCAGCACGGCCACCGTGAGGAGTTCAAGCTCAGCCAGCCTGAGTAGCTCACCGTCCCGGACCACGTCGGCGCCATCGACCAGCCATCCGACGGCCAGCCAGACACAACCGTCAAGCAGTCCTTCGACGACCAACCGCTCCAGCACGAGCCCGAGCCAACCGGCCATCAGTTCACCGAGCCGGACAACTCCCGTGACCTCAGAACCATCAACCGCGGGTCCGACTGATGATCAGGCATCAGGCCAGGGTGGTTTGTTCAAGGTCGTGACCCAAGTCCTGAAATCAGTTATCAGCACGGTCTTTAGTCTGGCCAAACGGCTATTCACGCCGTGGACCTGGCTGTTCTAGTGAGTCGTTGAGTGCGATCGCGATACCCGGGGTGGACAACATGGGCCCTGTCCGCCCCGGGTATTCGTGAAAGACCGATCGCGTCCTAAGGCGCGGGTTGTTTCGTGGTGGCCGGTGAGGGGGTCAGTCAAGCGCAGGCGGGACCGATCCACCGGTAGGGAATGTTCCCAGACGCGCGGAGGGGCTAGCCCGGCGCAGGCGGGACCGATATCACCGAGGTCAGATCCCCGGCGTTCGAGAACGGGCCAGCTAGGCGCAGGCGGGACTGATAGGGATCTTTCGATGACTGCGACGACGTGGCCAGTGCCCTGTCGCGTTGAAACTGGGTGCTATTCGTGTTTGCGACGACAACGTGGTGGGGACCCTACCGGGTGCCGCG
>JAISGZ010000236.1 GCA_031262845.1 Propionibacteriaceae bacterium
ACACTCGGGGGCGTAATCGTCGTTGCCGGTCCACGCTGGCGGCGACCAGGTCCGGCGCTAAATCGTCGATCGTGGCTTCTGTGACCAGTTCTTCGTCGTGACGAGGCTGGGTGTGTTCCTCGATCAAGCGATCCACCTCGTAGGTGGAAAGCCGCCGGTCACCGTCGCCAGTGCGGATGAAGCTGCCGTTGTAGCGGCCCCGATCCTTGACGTAACACGGCCGATCAATCGGCCGCACCGGCTCGATCAGAGCTGCGACAATTTCCGCACCTTCGAAAGGCACAACCTGGATGTCCGGGCGTAACGGTGGCTGAAGACGGTCGGCGCAGGCTCCCGCGAGCGCGTCACGAATCGGCAGCGCTTGAAATCCGGCCGCCGGTCTGAAACCCGTTTCCTCCCTCAGACCGAGCACGACCCAACCGCCATCACCGTTGGCAAACGCGCTCAACGTCTCAGGAATCGACTTGGGCAGCTTGCCGACGGACGCTTTAACCTCAGCGAAGTGGGTGTCGCTGCCAACCCGGCGTAAGCCAGAGATCAAATCCGTGACCTGGCTCGGCACATCATCAGACATAACACAAACATAACACAGACTGGTATGTCTGTGTTATGTGGTGCTATCCCCCGGAATCGTCTGACGAAAACTCCCGAGGTGGGAGCTTGCTCGACGTGCCGAGGGCCGTACTCTAACTATTTAATTTTTAGAGTACTTGAGAGTGCTTTAGAGTAATTGCTGGCGGCTGACCGTCGAGTCGCACAACCTTTTTCCAGTTTCACTAGGTATTTTCTGAGTCAGTGAGGTTGAGAATCTCTTTACGGGCGATTGCGGTCGTGGCTGTCGATTCCCATGTACGTGATCAACTAACTGTTGTCTGCCATAACGCCGCTACCGGCAAATACCACAGTTTTGAGCCGATGCGGAGTGCTTGGTCGCCGAAACCCAGGACTGCGCCGCCGGCGAACCGGTCTCCTAGTTGTTCGGCTATACGGCGTAGGTGAGTCGCTTGGGTGGGCCGGTAAGAGTGGGCTGTTTTGACTTCTAACAGGATGACTCGGCCGTCGTCTAACTCCAGTACGACATCAATCTCGGCGCCGCCGGGTTGGCGGAGATGGCTGACCGTAAAAGGCTGGGCTGTCCAATCGCGCTGTTTGAGTAGTTCCTCGGCCACAAAAGCTTCCAGTAAAGGGCCCAGGGCTTGGCCGGTCTCGACGGGTGTCAAACCATTTTCGGTCAAACCAGTCAGCCGGGCCGCCAGCCCACTATCAGACACCGATAACTTCGACCGGCCGGTTTCGCGCCGGGCCAGGTTGGCTGTCCACGGTGGAAGGCGCGTGGTCAGGAACAGGGTTGACAGCAAATCGAGATAATCGGTGATCGAACTGGCAGCGATTCGGGCCTGCTCAGCTAACCGGCCTTTGACTAGCTCACCAGCCGGGGCTGCGGCGATCAAACGCAACACCGAGTGCAACCGTTCCGGTGCGATCCGGCGACGGATATTCCGAGCATCCTGGCGTAACAAGGCGTTGACGTAAGCGTCAAACCATTCCTGGCGTAACTCACCGGACATCTGCCGGGCTTCGGGGTAACCACCGGCCACAATTGCGCGCACATAATCCGACCGCTTCCACTGGGTGTGAAAACTCGCTGGGTTGGTGTCAGGGTTCACCAGCCAGGCCACAAAGTCCTCCGGCTGCCCGGCGATCTCACCTTGACTCAGACCACGCAGCCGAAGCGTCATCGACCGGCCAGCCAAAGACTCCGGGTTATGAGGCAAATCGAACAGATCCGCCGACCCGGTCAACACGAACCGTCCCGGCCGACGGTCACGATCAACGGCGGCTTTGATCGCCAACAGACCCTCACCGGCTCGCTGAGCCTCGTCAATCACCAGCGTTTCATCAGGGCTTTGTTCCAACAGACCGACCGGGTCCTCCTGGAGTAAGGCCCGCATATCGGCATCATCCAAAGTCATCAGCCGATGCGGTCGATCAGCCACCAACATGGCGGCGAAAGTCGACTTTCCGACCTGTCGAGCGCCTTCAATCACCAACACCGGCGTCGCCGCCATCAACCGGCGGGCTTTAGTCAACGCGAAACGATCCAACAGCTCGGTCACAGACTCGACTGTAGCAGCCCGTCAGCCTTATCCCGCAGGTTTTACACCAACTATCCCGCAGGTTTTGCAGACCGTATCCCGTAGGTTTTACTAGCTCTATCCCGCAGGTTTTGTTGATCATCCGCTTGCCGTACGAGTTATCTGCCAATTTGGTATATCTGGAGTACGAAAATGGCAGATAACTGTGTATGCGACGAGGAAACCGCCGACTCGATGCACTGGGCTGAGGTATATTGTCCGGCTGTCACGGCATGGCGACGATGAGGCCATCACCTCGGAGCTGTCGGAAGAACGGTGGTCTAGGAGACTGCTGAAAAAACTCCCGTGCGGGAGATTTTCAGCAAGCTCCTGGGTGGCTGCTTAATAGACCCGACGGCCGGACAACAACGAAGTCGGAGAGCGGTGGTTGGCCCCGGGCTAACCAAACTAGACAAGCGCTCTCAAGAGGGGTGGTACCGCGGGCCTTCGGGTTCGTCCCTTCAGGCGAAGTAACGACGATCGGACGTCCTCCGATCGGGCGTCTTCGACTAGCAAGGCGACGAAGGAGCGAATCACCCATGACCACCGGCCAGCCCGACCAGACCGCCAGCCCGACCCCTGGCTACCAGGCCGTTCCGCCGCAAATTGACTTGCCGGCGATGGAACACGCGATCCTGCGCCTGTGGGCCGAGCGTGACACCTTTGCCCGCTCACTCGACCGACCCGCTGCTCCGACCTGGACTTTCTACGAAGGTCCGCCGACCGCCAACGGCGTGCCCGGCACTCACCACATCGAATCGCGGGCCTTCAAGGACGTTTTCCC
>JAISGZ010000002.1 GCA_031262845.1 Propionibacteriaceae bacterium
GTCTGGCCGTGTTGGTTCAACCGGCTGATGTTGGAGTTGGCCTGGTCGGGATCGTCGACTTGAGCCGGCGCCTGACCGAGGACCTGCTCGACGACTGACCGTGGTACCGCCAAGGTGACCGTGAAATGGGTCGTGGCATCGACATCGGTTAAGGGATTGGTGGCCGGCAGAGGCAAGGCTTGGCCTTGGTCGGTTTCAATGACGACTTCGGTGTGGGGAGCGTCGGCGACCAATTCCGACTGGAGAACGGCGGCGATCCCGGAGACCTGGACCGGCACCAGGGAGGTTTCGGCTCGGGCCGGGCTGGTCATGGTGAGGCTGGCGATCAAGCTCAGGCTGACCAGGCTGGCGACGCGGACAGAACGGCGTCGGAGCCAAGAGCGGGCTGAGGTTGAGTCAATCCGGGGCGAGTGTGGAGAAGTCGGAGGGGTACCTGAAACGGTCGTCATGAGCCCCAGCCTATAGCAAGATCAATTGTTTATTGTCCTTTCGTGACCACGGCTTTCGCCATAACTCAAGGATGGCTTGGACTCATGTCATCAAGGGCGTTAACGAGAGCGACCAATTTGTCTCAGCGCCGCCTCACCGGCGCCGCGTCAGCACCATGCGGTTGGCGACTCGTCCGGTACCCTGGTGGGCGTGTTTGATAGCTTGCAAGATCGCCTGACTCAGGCCTTCCGGTCGTTACGCGGCAAGGGTCGTCTGTCCGACCAGGACATTGATCAGACTCTGAAAGAAATCCGGATCGCCTTACTCGAAGCCGACGTCAATGTCGATGTCGTCAAAGGCTTCGTCGCCGCCGTGCGGGAACAAGCCAAAGCCGCCGAATTGTCGCAGGCGCTCAATCCGGGGCAACAAATTGTCAAGATCGTTCACAACGAGTTGATTGACATTCTCGGTGGCCAGACGCGACCGCTGCAATTCGCTAAGAAACCGCCGACGGTCATCATGTTGGCCGGCTTGCAGGGGTCCGGTAAGACCACCTTGGCCGGCAAGTTGGGTTTGTGGCTGAGAGGTCAAGGTCATTCGCCTTTGCTGGTGGCGGCCGATTTACAGCGGCCAAACGCTGTCACCCAGCTCAAGGTGGTCGGCCAACAGGCGGGCGTTGCGGTCTTCGCCCCTCAACCGGGTAACGGCGTCGGCGATCCGATCGAAGTTGCCCGCAGTTCACTCGACGTGGCCGAACACCACCTCCACGATGTCGTGGTCGTCGACACGGCCGGTCGTCTGGGTGTCGATGACGAAATGCTGCGGCAGGCGGCCCAGATCAAACAGGCCGTCAGTCCGACCGAAACCCTGTTCGTGGTCGACGCCATGATCGGTCAGGACGCGGTCACGACGGCCCAGTCGTTCCAGGACAAGGTCGGTTTTGACGGCGTGGTCTTGACCAAGCTCGACGGCGATGCCCGAGGCGGGGCGGCGCTGTCGGTGGCCAAGGTCACCGGTCGGCCGATCATGTTCGCTTCGAACGGTGAGAAACTCGAAGATTTCGATCAGTTCCACCCCGAGCGGATGGCCGGCCGGATTCTCGATATGGGCGACATTCTGACCCTGATCGAGCAGGCCGAACGCCATTTCGACGCCGAACAAGCCGCTCAAGCGGCCCAAAATCTTTTCACCGGCGGCGAGTTCGGACTCCAAGATTTTCTCCAGCAAATGCAGGCCATCCGCAAGATGGGGCCGATGACGAAGATCCTTGGCATGTTGCCCGGAATGGGCCAGATGCGGGAGCAACTGGAGCAAATCGATGAGCGGGAAATCGACCGGATCGAAGCCATCATTTATTCGATGACGCCGGCCGAACGGGCCGATGTCTCGATTCTCAATGGTTCGCGCCGGGCCCGGATCGCCCGCGGCGCCGGCGTCGAAGTGGCTGATGTCAATCGCTTGGTCAACCGTTTCACCGAGGCCCGCAAGATGATGAAGCAAATGGGCGGCATGATGGGCGGGATACCGGGCTTCGGTGGTGGTTTCCCGCCGGGTGGCTTCCCAGCGGGCGGTATCCCCAGCATTCCCCGCGGTATGGCCCAGGCCCGGCGGCAAATCAAGAAAGCCAAAAAGGGCCAGAAGGTGTCGGGGAACCCAGCCAAGCGCAGTGGTGCGACTGGGGCAGCGACCACCGGTGAGGCCCAGGCGACCGATCTGGGGGCGGCTTTCGGGATCCCGGCCGGTTTGCAGCCGTCCGATATGACCGAGGTGCTCAGTGATTTCCAGCTACCACCCGATATGCAGCGGTTGTTCGAGCGTGACCGTGATGATGATACGGATGCGCCGACCGGGCAGAGCTAAGGCTCTGTCGCCAAAGAAGCCACGAACTGGCGGCTGAGAGCGGACGATGACTGAAGACCGGCGACGCTCCAGCGAATCTCCGCGCTGGCATCTGCGGGGGGTGGTGTTGCCGACGGCCGATGAACCAGAGGTCCGCGATTTGTGGCTGGTGGGCGGTCGGGTGTCGTTGACACCGGTCGCCAACGCCACGACTCTGACTGACCAGGGCTGGATTCTGCCGGGACTAGTTGACGCCCACTGCCATATCGGGCTCGGCCCGACCGGCGCCGTCGATCGGGCAACCGCCCAAGCTCAAGCCGTAGCCGATCGTGATGCCGGCACCTTGCTGATCCGGGACGCTGGATCGCCGCTCGACACGCACTGGTTGGACCACGACCAGGAGCTACCGGACCTGATCCGGGCTGGTCAAACGATTGCCCGCCACAAGCGCTATCTGAGGGGTTACGCCATCGAGGTCGAGCCGGCTGAGTTGGTGGCCGAAGTTCGGCGGCAGGCCGTGCGGGGCGATGGTTGGGTCAAGTTGATCGGTGATTGGATCGATCGGTTGGTGGGGGATTTGGCGCCGCTGTGGCCGGTCGATATTGCCCGTCAAGCGATTGAGGCCGCTCACGAATTGGGGGCTCAGGTGACGGCCCATTGTTTTGGTGAGCAGGCGGTGGCGGAGTTGGTGGCGGCCGGGATCGACGGTATCGAACACGGCTGTGGCCTGACTCCCGCAGTCACAGCCCAGATGGCGGCCCGGCAGGTGGCCCTGGTACCGACGCTGGACAATCTCGAAATTTTCCCCGGCTTAGCCGACCAGGCGGCCGAGAAATATCCACGCTACGCCGCTCACATGCGTCAGTTGTACGCGCAGCGGGATGAAACGATCGGCCAAGCGATTGAGGCTGGGGTGCCGATTTACGCCGGCACGGACGCGGGAGGCAGCCGCCCTCACGGCACGCTGGTGCGAGAAATTACCGCTCTGGCTCGGGTCGGCGGCGCTGACTGGGCGCTCGGGGCCGCTAGTTGGCGAGCCCGGGGCTGGCTGGGCTGGCCGCTTCTGACTGAAGGGGCGCCGGCCGATCTGGTCGTGTTGGCGGCCGATCCTGGCCGTGACCTCACCGTCTTGAACCAACCGTTAGCCGTGATCCGGCGCGGGTGGTTAGTGGCCTGTCGCCACGGTTGAGCGCTACTGATCGGTCACAATTCGTGACGGCAGTTCGTGCTTGGTGGCAGTTCATGGCACAATATGCCCGGACCTTGCGGCGGGCGCCCTCTCAACGCTCGACGGGAGGCTGATTCGGAGTCTGACCGACTGTCCCCACCGTCGGACCGATTCCGCCCACCTCGCCCCGGAGCCGTTTTCGGGGCGCTGCTCACTAGGAGATACCACCAGCGTGGCTGTCAAAATTCGTCTCAAGCGGCTCGGCAAGATCCGCTCACCTCACTATCGCATCGTTGTCATGGACTCCCGCACCAAGAGGGACGGCCGGGCCATCGAAGAAATTGGTATTTACCACCCGAAGAATGACCCGTCCGTGATCCGGGTGGACTCGGAGCGGGCGCAATACTGGCTCGGCGTCGGGGCCCAGCCGACTGAAGCGGTCGTCGCCATCTTCAAACGGACGGGTGACTGGCAGCAGTTCTCCGGCGACAAGTCGCCATCGGGAGTTGACCCGCAGCCGGTCAAGCCAGACAAACTGGCCGCCTACAACGAGGCCATGGGGGCCGCGGCGGCCGAGCAAGAAGCTATTTCCAAGTCCAAGCGGACGAGTAAGAAGACTGAACGTCAAGCGGACAAGACCGACCAGGCTGACAAGGCCCCGGCTGACCAGCCGGTGGCGGACGAGCCTCAGGCGGCCACCGAGGCGGTGGCTGAGACGGCTGAGACTGGGACCGAATCAGCTGAAGACGCGGCTGCCCCCGCTGAGACGGCAGCAGACGGGAACGAATCATGGTGTCCGAAGCATTGGCCCATCTGGTTCGGGGGTTGGTTGACCACCCGGACGATGTCCGGGTCAAGGATCGCAATTTGCGCCGTGGGCGCATGTTGGAAGTCCGGGTCAATCCGGACGATGTCGGCAAAGTCATCGGCCGTCAAGGCCGGACCGCTCAAGCTCTGCGCACGGTGGTCGGGGCTTTGGCCGGCCGGGAGCCGATCCGGGTTGACTTCGTCGATGTCGACCGGCGGCCGACGGGCTTGAGGCCGCGCTGATCAGACGCCGAGCCCTGGTCGCCGGTGTTAGGCCAAGCCAATCAGGGATTGGTCGGAACTGGTCTGGTCGGTTTCGGCGGCAGTCAGGAGGCTGCAGGTGACTGATATCGCGGTCGGTGTCATCGTCAAAGCCCACGGGATTCGGGGCGAGGTCGTGGTCGATGTCCGCACCGACACGCCCGACCAGCGCTTCGCTCCCGGGGCCCAGCTTCAATTGGACCGGGGCCACGAGGAACTGACGGTCGTTTCAACCCGCTGGCATCACGGTCGGCTACTGGTGAGTTTCGCTGGTCTGACTGATCGGACCGCCGCTGAGGCCCTAGCCGGAGCGGTCCTGACGATTGAGGCCGATCCGGATGAGACGACCGATGACCCAAATGAGTTCTACGACCACCAACTGGTCGGGGTGCGGGCAGAAACGGTTACCGGTGAGGACATCGGCCCGGTCATTGAGGTCCTGCACGTGCCGGGCCAGGAATTGCTC
>JAISGZ010000042.1 GCA_031262845.1 Propionibacteriaceae bacterium
GCCGTCGCCGACGCCTTGGACCGCGGACTTGCCACCAGACGAACCCTGCTACACCGCACCGCCAACCTGCCCGAACGTCCAGCCCTACGCCTAGAACGAGCCCTGGCCCGCCAAGAGGAATCCCATGGCGACTAGTCACGAAGCCCACCTTCTCAACGAACGCCTGAAAAACCTCGCCCACAGCGAAGGGGCTATCGCTTTTTATGATGGGGTGGTACCTGTCGGTCGTATGGAACGGCGACGGCCGCTTTCAACGCATTGAGTAGACAAGTTCAGACAAAGCAATTTGCGCCTCAGCAGCCTCCAACCCGGCCTCATACCCCTCTTGCTGTTGCGGCGTACGCGTTGCTGCGACCTTCTCTTTGAGGTCACGCCACGTCATCGTCGTTTCAGACATCATGACTCCTCATACTGTGATTGATTGATGAAATCCGTGACAGTCGGCCTCTTCGCGACAGAAGGTGAGGACGTTTTACCGGTTGAATACCTGTACGATAGTGGCCGGAAGCGGGGGCATGTCACTCCGCGTATAAATTGAGCCAACCCCCGGTCGTACAACCGGGGGCGCTTTATTTTCTAATCTTCGGCAATCATTGCCACGGCGTCACAGACGATCGCTACCGGAGAGATTCATACACCGACTAGGTCAAACAGATTATCGTCTCACTGAGACGAAAGTTGAAGGACTACTCACCGATTTCGAGCAGGCTAAGCTCGTGGTGCCGACCTCGACGAACCTGGTGTTGACTGTGACGTTCTGGCGTATCGGACATCTAATCGACCTAGATATACTCAACCAACAGCGCTCTGACTACGGTAAATTGATTGTCGCCTCACTGGGCGACAATTGCCCGCCCAATACAGCAATAGAGAGATACGGACCGAAATGAAGACTCTGGCTGAAGTGGCTGAGGGGTTGATGATGTCGCGATCCACGGTGTCGCGGAAGATCGCCGCCGGCGAGATTCAATCGGTCAAGGCCAGAAACCGGCATCGGATTCCATGTCAGGAGTACCGGCGAGTATGGGAACAGACGATGGGAACCGTCGCCAGAGAATCGGCCGCCGATCTCGAAGCCGAATTGTTTGGCGACGATGCCTGACAACCGGGCCAGAGCGTCCTAAGACGCAAATGATCTGGTGATTCGAATCAGAACGAGAACTGTCAGATGGCTGCCCTAGGGTGAGAATCACCCCGGTACCAGCGGTGGAATGCGTCCTCAGAGGCGAGCCACGGCCAGGCCGGGAAAAGATGACCCCCTAATCAAGCTGGAAGGACGTATCGATGAGCGACATTGCTGCCGTCAAGGTCACCAACGACTACGGCGACGAAATCATGCAGGTTTTCGAAGTTGGTGAACTCTGATGTTGATGAACGAGCCCGAGTATCTGGATGTGGTTACCCAGGTCAAGCAGCAGATCGACGAGGCACGCCACCGTGCGATGCTCTCGGTGAATCGTGAAATGGTGTTGCTGTACTGGAACATCGGCAAGGTGATCGATGCCCATGCGGAGTGGGGCAACAAATTCATCACGAACCTGTCTCGTGACTTGCGTCATGCCTACCCAAGTGTCCGTGGGTTCTCGACCCGGAACCTTAAGTACATGCTGTCGTTCGCCCGCGCCTACCCGGATCTCGAATTTGTGCAGACGGTATCTGCACAAATTTCTTGGTCGAACAACACGCTGCTGCTGACCAAGGTCAAGGATACGGTTGCCCGTCGTTGGTATACGGACCAAGCAGCCGCCGAAGGCTGGTCCTACACGCGCCTCGACGACAGCATCGAACGCCACACCTACGAACGGCAAGCGATCGCATCCAAGACCAGCAACTTCGAGGATCGGCTTCCAGAACCGCAGGCTGCGTTGGTCGAGCGAGCCATGAAAGACCCCTACATCTTCGACTTCATCGAAGCCAGGGACGACATGGTGGAACGCGAGATCGAGGATGGACTGATCTCCAATGTCGCCAAGCTGCTGTTAGAACTCGGCAGCGGATTCGCCTTCGTCGGCAACCAGTATCACCTGGAAGTCGAGGGCGAGGACTTCTACATCGACCTGCTGTTCTACCACCTGCAACTGCGCTGCTACGTCGTCGTCGAGCTGAAGAACACGAAGTTCAAACCGGGATACGCCGGGCAGATCAACTTCTATGTTTCAGCCGTTGATGACATGGTTGCCACGGACCAAGACAACCCGACCATCGGCATTCTGTTGTGCCGCGACAAGCGAGGGTTGATCGCTGAGTACGCGCTGAGCGGCATCGACAAGCCAATCGGCGTCAGCGAGTTCAAGCTGCTGGAGACACTGCCTGAACCGTACGCGTCCGTCCTCCCGACCGCCGAGGACATCGAGAAGCGCATCGGCCTGTCGCTTGACGATTCCGACTCCGATGACGATTCGGAAGCAGACGACTGACCGACAACGCCAACTCGCGTGATCTAATCCCGTGGTTGTGGATCAGTAATTTGGTGGTGAGGTGAGAAGGGCTATCCATCTCGTTGCACAGGTGAAATGAAGGCCAACCTCTACATCCAATCTTTAGTTTTACGTGTCAGATTATTGATATAACTAAAGTATTAGTTGAGTTACGCGACCAGTCGTGGTGGAATAAGCCCATGGCTAACAGTCGACAAGTCCTCCGCCGACGACTTGAGACCATCGCCTTCACTCAGGCCGGTTTCTTCACCGCCGCTCAAGCTTTGGCAGCTGGTTACTCCTACCAGGCCCAGAAGTACCACGTTGACGCCGGCAACTGGGTCCGCGTCGACCGTGGCCTGTTTCGGCTCCCATCCTGGCCAGATCGCCCGGACGACCAATTCGTTCTGTGGACCCTCTGGAGCGGCGGCCGAGGTGTGATCTCTCATGACTCCGCCCTCCAGGTCCACGACCTATCCGACATCGACCCAGCCAGCGTCCATCTGACCGTCCCACCAGGCTTCCGCGCCACCGACCCCCTAGTGACCACCCACATCGCCTCACTGCCAAAGACCGACATCGAAAGGCGCGAAGCCTGGTCCGTGACCACTCCCCTCCGCACCCTGGCCGACGTCGCCGCCAGCCAACTATCCCAAGAACACATCGACCAAGCCGTCGCCGACGCCTTGGACCGCGGACTTGCCACCAGACGAACCCTGCTACACCGCACCGCCAACCTGCCCGAACGTCCAGCCCTACGCCTAGAACGAGCCCTGGCCCGCCGAGAGGAATCCTGATCATGATGTCGAACCAGCCGCTGCGACTGACGGTGGATGTTGAGTGGAGAACTGTCTCCGCGAAAAGTGTTTAGTTTATTTAAGTATGCTTGACCTATGACAAATTCAGTCCGCGGCCGCCCCGGCAGACCGACTCGTGAAGCGGTGTTTGACCAATTTGCCCAGGCCATGAGCGAGTTGCGGAAACGCGGTGGCTTACCTGACACCGCCCAGGCCCGTCCACTGTGGAATGACTTGTGGCATAGGGAAGTGCATCATTCCACCGCGATTGAGGGCAACACGCTGGTGCTGCGCGAGGTGGAAGCGCTGCTTGACCAGGGCCGGGTCGTCGGCGCGAAAGAGTTGAAGGACTATATGGAGGTGCTGGGCTACGGGGAGGCCGCGACATGGGTTTATCAACAGGCCGGCCAGTCTCGGGATTGGGACCATGAGCAGGTCGTCACGCTCACCGAAGTGCGTGAGATCCACCAGCGCACGATGGGCCATGTCTGGGAGGTGGCGCCTCACCCGGCGGCGTTGGCTGCGGAGTCGCCGGGCAGTTTTCGCCAACACGAGATCGCGGCTTTCCCCGGTGGTATGAAACCACCGACCTATCCGCTGGTGCCGTCCATGGTGGAGTCCTGGGTCAACCAGGTGAACCAGATCGGCGTTGATTTATCAGCCGGCCGTCAAGCCTTGTCGGACGGACCGCGTTTGGTGGCGCAGTGTCACGTCGAGTTTGAGCGAATCCACCCTTTCCTCGACGGTAACGGCCGCACCGGACGACTGCTGCTCAATCTCATCATGGTGCGCTTGGGGTGGCCCCCAGTGGTGATCGTGAAGACTCAGCGGCGTCGCTATCTATCGGCACTCATCAGCGCCGATGCCGGTGATATCGACCCATTGGCCGAGATCATTGCTCGGGCCGCCATAGCCTCGATGAACACTCTGCTGCCAATGATTTCCGGCGCTAAGGACTTGATGCCACTGTCAGCTTTGGCTGATCAGTCGATAACCCTGGCGGCACTGCGGCAGGCTGCTATCCGCGGCCGTTTGGCGGCTAGTCTCGACCAGCGCGGTCAATGGCAGTCGACCAGGCAAGCCGTCGACGACTACAAACAAGCCCGCTACCGGCGCCGCTCCACTTAAGTAATTCCGGTCGTGACTCGCACTAGCTGGATTGGCTTTCCAGTTGCTTAACGAGTCGGGTGAGTGTTGGGCCGGGTGCTGCCCACGCAAAAGTGTTCAGTTTATTTACGCATGCTTGACCTATGACAAATTCGGTCCGCGGACGAGACTGATCTACTCGGAACGTTGCTTGACGGTCTATCCCGCGCCTGGCGGTGGTTGTGGATAACTAATTTGGTTGCGGAACAGAAGTCTGGTTAGCTTGTCGGCAAGCCTGACCGGATCGGTTTCACTGCTCGGAATCCAACTGGACAGGTAGGTCATTGTGATCTGTTTTATCCCTCCACATGAGAACAGTTGAGACTATGTTTCCTCCACCGGCGGTAAACCGTCACATCACTAGCCCATCTCCCCTGCCGCGCCGAAACGGACTGTCGGCCCAGGACTGTTTGACAACGACTAATGCGACCGTCCGGCCTCGCAAATCGCGTTTCCGAGCGGGGGTGCTGCTTTTGGTAACAGGTTTGCTGACAGCTGGCGGGTTGGCCGGCTGTTCAAGTTCACCGGCGGAGGAGGCGCCGTCGAGTTTCGCACCAGCGACCACTCAAACACCGACCGCGACCCCGACACCGTCAGCGAGTTGGCCAGTCCGAATAGCCGACGATCCGACTTGGACAGCGAACCAACTAGCTGCCGTTCAGGTCGTCGACCGGTATAACGAAATCCGATGCATCCAAGCTGATGATCCGGTTCACGCCGATTTCCTCCCACTGATCGAAGTCGCCACGGATCCGCAATACAGCATCGATGTCAAAAACACCATCAACATGGCGAATATCGGCCGCTACACCCAAGGCGGTTGCATCGTTCCGGTCAAGCGGATGGTTGCACAAGAAACAGTCGTGTCTGGCCGACCCGAGATCGAAGTCAGACAATGCAATGAAGATCCACCTGATTCCAAGGCATTCGAAAATGGCGTCGAAGTCTCACTGGGGAACCCCCGAGTTGAGTACGTCTACAACGTTCAGTGGCTGGAGACCGAGCAACAGTGGCGAGTTGCTCTCCTGACCAAGGGCAGCACGACATGCTGACCAAAACACGAACTCACGCCCGACTTATCGGAGCCGTCTTGGGCATTGCTCTCGTCACAGGCCTCCCAACCGCAGCTTTCGCTGATAAAACGACGTTTTATGAGATTGAAGTCGAAGTCCCCGGAAGTGCGGACTCTGACGGTGGGTCTGGGAATGCGGCGGAGTCATCGGGCTGCGTGGATGGGTTTGGTTCGGAAATCTCCTGTGGCGGTCCGGCGGGGACTTGGTGGGATGGTGGCTGTTACGTAGGGGTTTATTCCGCAGACCCCTCAGACCCCGACCCATGGGTTCAGCGGTGGTGGACACATTACGGACAAACCGACGGCGTGCTAACCACCTGCCAATTCAACAGTACGGGAGCGGGATTTATCGGACCAGTCGTACCGCAATGGCAAGCCGCCGCCAAAGCACCACCATCACCCGCAGAATTATCGGCCGCCGCCCGACTACTCGTCGAAGGATCGGTCACGGCCCCCGACATCGGCATCTACCCTGATGACCTACTCGAAGTCGACCCCGAAAATTTCGGCATCGTCGGTTTCCCCACCTGGCTCTGGGCCAAAAACCCAGGCCCCGGTTTCACAGCGCCGCTCGTTCAAACGACCACCGTGCAAGGCCACACCCTCCGCGTCCAAGCCCGTTTCAACTACAGCCACTGGGACCTCGGCGACGGAACAGCCATCACATGCGACCTCGGCACCGAAGCGGTCAACGTCGACCGACCCCTACGGTCACCATCAGGCTGTGATCACATCTACGAACGCAAAGACACCTACACCATCACCGCCACCTGGTACTTGTCAGTCGAATGGGACGGCGCCGGCCGCAGCGGCTGGTTTGAGGTCACCGTCGACCGACAAGGCACCTACCGAGTCGGCGAAGTCCACGTCGTCGCCGTCAAACCCTGAACCCTCACGAGTTGACACATGTTTGACCTAGGACAAATTCGGTCCGCGGGCGAGACTGAGGACTTGATGCCACTGTCGGCCTGAGCTGATCAGTCGATAACCCTGGCGGCACTGCGGCAGGCTGCTCAAGGACCGGCCGGCGGCCGACCCAAATTCCCAGTCAAAATGGTTCGGACACGCCGACGGAGCTAACCAATCGGGCTTGAAATTTGGGCTGCTGCGTGACTTGTACCGAGGCCCAGCGAGACGCCGTGGCAGAACAGTCTCCGAAATGGTCGGCAAGCCACGGCCTGCGAATTGGTCGTCTAGCCACAGTATCCAAACTGGTCGACTAGCCGACGGCGGTTAACCCCTTCGGATTAGGAATTGGAAACCAGTCCCAACGCGAATTCGACGTCATCGAGGCCGGTCACGGACTTCATCGCGTCGGTCACGTCGAAGACGAGGTTCTGTTTGCTGGCCTGGTCATATTTCGCCCAGTCCGACTCGGAGCCGTTCGGGTTGCCGGTCCGGATGAAATTCGCCCAGTAACGGTGTATTCGCTGTGAGAGGGACACTGCTTCCGGGTAGGCCGACAAATCGTCACTCAGAGTGTCGAAAACGAATTCGATCTCCAGGCCGTGCTGAGCACCCAGGCCCTTCTGGTCCAGCTCGGGCGTGCGGTAATTGAAGTTGTAGGCGTAGACGTCGTGCCCGTCGGCGGCGAACTGCTCGGAGAACACGGCCGAACCGGACCGCAGCCCTAGCGTCATGATGTACGCGGTCCGGGCCCTCGCGTCGTGATCGGCGTCGACGGGGAACCGCGCCAGATAAGCCTGAGCGTTTTGCCCGAACGTCACGCGGGCGGTCTGCTCGTAGATGGCATCCGTCACCTGGTCAGGGACGAACATCGTGCCTTCGTCCGTGTTGTAGCCGGTCAGGATTGGCACCGCGTTGTACTGCCCATCCTTCAGCGCCTGCGCCGGATCCAGCGGCAGCGCCTTCCCGTCGTGGGCCGGCCAGAAAGCCTCGTCGCTGGGCTTTGTGATGTCGAAGCTGAGCGCACTGGCCTCTGCAATCGCGCTGGCGTCCAGCCCGCGCAGCCCGGCCAGCGAATACACCCCAAGGGTGTCCATCAGCCGTTTCGTGTTGCCCTTGAGCTGGTCGACGTCCCCATTGGACAGCGGCGAGGTGATCGCGTCGCCGATCAGGTTGCCGGATTCCATGATCGCCCGCTGGAACAGGCCTTTGACCAGCGGCGACATGATCAGATCGGAGACCGAGTAGGAGCCCGCCGATTCACCGCCGATCGTGACATTGCCCGGATCACCGCCGAAGGCCGCGATATTGTCCCACACCCATTCCAGGCCCCGAATCTGGTCGAGTAGCCCGGCATTGCCGACGTAACCGTTCTCCGCCTCCAGTTCATCCGAAACGAGATATCCCAGGGCGTTGACCCGGTAGGTCAAGTTGACCTGGATGATGCCGTCGGAGCTGAAGGCTCCGGTTGAGTAGGTCGGTTTTGACGGGTTGCCGCTGGTGAAACCGCCACCGTAGATCCAGACATAGACCGGCAGCGGTTCGTCCGCTTCGGCGGCTGGTTTCCACAGATTCAAATAGAGACAGTCTTCACTCTGCTCCAGACCTTCCTGGTCGACGGTCTGCACTGGCACCGGGGCGAATGCCGTTGTCTGTTTCACGCCATCCCAAGCATCGGGTTCCTGAGGCGGGGCGAATCGCAGATCACCAACCGGCGGTTTCGCGAACGGAACCCCCTTGAAAATGACCTGGTCGCCCTCCAACGCGCCCTGCACTTGGCCGTATTTCGTCGTCACGAGGGTGGGGTCGGCGTCTGCCGAAGCACTAGCGCCGTCGTCCTGTGAAGCGGTCTGGCAACCGGCCAAGAGGGTCACGGCCAGCAGCACTGCCGTGGCGGCAATCGGTTTGAACCTCATTCGATTCTCCCTGGTCTTCGATCACGCGCCCGCGGTGAAAGCGTCGGCCCTAGCCACGGCGTTCTGTTCGATGGCATGCCAATAGAAGCCGTAGTCCATCCCGTGATAGACGCCCTTCGGGAACAAGCTGCCGTCCCCGATGACATAGTCATCCGGATTAACCGTCGAACAGTTCACCGTGCCGCGTTCCGGATTGACTGTGGCGTCGCACAGGTCGTACTTGTCGACGTAGGTCCCGTCGTCGTTGAAAATCCGTGATCCCGGATTCAGCGCCGCGGCGACTGTCTGCGTGCGACGCGTCCACGACAGTGGGTTGATGGCCAACGCCCCCTCCTGCACCACGGGATTCTTCACTTCCATGTCGGGCGCCTCGGTATTCCACGAGATGATGACTCCGGTGTCGGTGCGGTTTTCAGCGAATTTCAAATGCGGATAGTTATCAAGATCGGCCTGCGTCACCGAAAAACCGATGATGTAGGCCGCCACCATCCGCGCATAAACATCGGGATGCTCGCCCAGGTAATTCGTCAGTATGAATTTGAGAACGTTGGAACCCTGGGAGTGACCGGCGAGGATAAACGGCCGCCCATTGTTGTAGTGCTCCAAGTAATACTTGAAGGCCGCCAGGGCGTCCGTATAGGGCGCACCGAGCAGATAAGCGTCCTGGTCAGCGGCGGGTAACGTCAGAGTCCACTGCACATCCATCTGGCGGTAATACGGCGCGAAAACATTCCCGGCCGGCATATAGGCCGTGGCTTGGGTGTTGAAAGTACTTGGCGCATTCCCGCGAATACTGGTCGGGGAATTCGAATCGAGGGACCCCAAGTAGCTTTCGCTGCCCTGGCGCTCCCACACCGTCGGATACAAATAGAAGATGTCGACTTTCTTGTCCAGCGAGGTGTCGACATACAGCCAGTTGTTGGTGTCCGAATAATCCGTCGGTGTGATGTCATCACCCTGTTTGGGTGGCAGCGAATCCGGGGTGGACAGCGGTGTCTGCCCCGATGCCGAACTATCCGCCGGACCCGATCCGGACGTCGTGCTGCAGGCCGCAGCTGCCAGCACGATCGAGAATGTGGCGACGACCCCAACAGCGCGCCTCAAATTCGGCAGAAAACCTCCGGCCATGATGTTTGTACTCCCTAGTGAATGGGCAGATAACCGCTTCGAAACCGGCTACTCGACCGAACCATGGTCGCACAGGGGCAGTTGCGGTCTCAGTGCCGCCCCCGCCTCAACACTGACCACCGGAGACGTAAAACTCTCAGCACCTCTGAGAGAAATTGAGGGTATAAGAGCAGGCTCGTCGGCATTCGACCTGAGTCGGGGTATTGAGTACTTCGTACTCTTCTACCTCCTCCTTGGCTTCAGTAGACGAACGAGTTCGTCTACTTTCAGCCTGTGTCGGGGTGACAGGATTTGAACCTGCGGCCTCTTCGTCCCGAACGAAGCGCGCTACCAAGCTGCGCCACACCCCGCTGAGAAAACGACGAGCGAATTCTCACGCCAGAACGTTTTCAGACGTTCTGACCGGCCCGTAGGCCGAGCGGTAGTTTAACCCAGAGCCGGGTTGGGCACCAATTGCCGGCCCGTTCGGTAGGTGCGACCGCAGGTGGGAGCGCTGACCGTCTGCGAAGGTGCGTGTCAGGGCTTTGATCGGGACGGGCGTCGGTCAACGACTCCAGCGGGGACCTTGGGGAGTGTCTTCGATCGTCAGGCCGAGGTCGGCTAGGTGGTCGCGAATCTGGTCGGCGGCGGCGTAATCCTTCCGCGACCGGGCTCCTTGGCGTTGCTCAAGTAGCGCACTGACTAGGCCGTCAACGACGGGTTCGAGGTCATCCTGGGAACCTGATTGGTCGGTCCAGATCGGATCGTCGGCCCACAAACCGAGGATGGCCAGCATCGTTTGGACCTCGGCCAAGCGGGCGCTGACCGTCACCTCGTCGCCGCTATCGAGGGCCCGGTTGCCGTCTCGGACCGTCTCGTGAAGCACGGCGACTGCGGCCGGAGTACCCAGATCGTCGTCCAGGGCGGCCGCGAAACGGGCCGGCACAGAGCCACGGCCGAGGATCGAATAGGCGCCGACTTCGGTTAAGGCCGCCGGATCGGGTTGCCAAGGGCCAACCCGCTGGCTGGCCCGGTCGACGAACGAGTCGATCCGGCCCAAGGCCTGGGTGGCCTCGGTCATGGCGGCGTCGGAAAATTCCACCATCGAGCGGTAGTGCGGCGCGGCCAGGTAGAAACGGGTCACGCGACCGCCCCACTGGTCCGCCACAGCCGTCGCCAACAGGCCATTAGCCAGGGATTTCGACATTTTCTCGCCGGCCGGATCAGTGACAAAAGCGTTGTGCATCCAATGCTGGGCGAACGGCCGGCCGGCGGCCTGCGACTGGGCTTTCTCGTTCTCGTGGTGGGGGAAACGCAAATCGAGCCCACCACCGTGGATGTCGAAGGCGTCGCCGAGATACTTCCCGGCCATGGCCGAGCATTCGAGATGCCAGCCCGGCCGCCCCCGGCCCCACGGCGACGGCCAACTGGCGGTAGCCGGCTCGCCCGGTTTGTGGCCTTTCCAAAGCGCGAAGTCGCGCGGATCACGTTTGCCGCGGCGCTCGGCTTCCTCGTCCGGTTCCATGTCAGCCAGGCTCTGATGAGTCAATTCGCCGTAGCGAGGCCACGATCGCACGTCGAAATAGACATCGCCCGAACCATCGTCGGGAGCGTAGGCGTGGCCCCGCCGAAACAGTTCTTCGACCAATTCGATTTGCTCGGTGATGTGGCCGGTGGCGCGCGGCTCGTAGGTCGGCGGCAAGCAACCCAACCGGGCCACGGCTTCGTGGAAGGCGTTTTCGTAGAGATAAGCGTGGGCGTACCACGGCCGTCCGGCTTCGGCGGCTTTGGCAACGATTTTCTCGTTGATGTCCGTGATGTTCGTGATCAGGGAAACCTGGTAGCCAGAAAAGGTTAACCAGCGTCGCAGAGTGTCGAATACGACCTCTTTACGGAGATGACCGAGGTGAGGGGCGGCCTGCACCGTCAGCCCACAGCAATAGATCGACACCTGGCCCGGTACGAGCGGCACGAAGTCAACCTGGCGGCCCTGGGCCGAGTCATAGAGTGAGAACACCACGGCGACAGCTTAAAGGTGTTCAACTTAAAGGTGTTCAACCCGACGGCGAGGTCACGTCGGTGACGCAGGGGTGACGCAGGCATTTTCGCGTGGACCTATTGACCACGACGACAACGCGGCTGGTGGCCCCAGCAGGTGCCGCGACTACGTAATTTTCCGAAGGGGAAATTCTCCCCGCAGGGAAATCCTTCGCCACAACCGGACGCTGTGTTCCCTGAGTGGAGCCGACCGGGCTCGAACCGGCGACCCTCTGCTTGCAAAGCAGATGCGCTACCAACTGCGCTACGGCCCCAAAAAATGAGCCAACCGGTGGCTGGCTCAAGCGGCTAACAGGCCGGTCAACGACACACCTCAAAACATCCGGGGTCAGGCCGGAAGCCTCAAGCCCGGACGTGGCCGGTCGTTGACCTGGCGGTCAGGCGTTCGGGATGCGATCGGTGATCTCAGCCCACAACGAAGCCTTGGCCCGCTGATCGCTGATGACCTTGTACGCCGCCCCGGCACCAACCAAGGCCAGAACTACCAACATCAGCTTTTTCATCGCATTCACCCTTTCGTGATGGCTTGTCGTCATGAAAACCCACGACAAATTGCGCCACAGTCAAGACTAGACGCCTTGAGAGGCTCTAGGCTAGCTGGGTGAGTTTCTCGTCTTACCCCGACACCGACCGCGTGTCCCGCGAAGACTGGGTGTTCGACACCGTGCTGGCGATTCTCGGCGTCTGCTTCGTGTTGGCCCCATATTTGGTTGTGATCGCTTTCTACGGCCCGGACACGTCCGGCCGTGACCTGGTCTTGGCGTCCATCATCGGGCTGCTGCTGTGTGCCAGCATCATCATCCGGCGTCACTATCCACTCCCATTCATGGGCATCGTGGCCGTACTCTGTCTGGTCCACGTCATCGTCGTGCCTTTGCCCTTCACGCTGCTGTTGGTGATTCCGCTGGCGATCTACACGTTGGCCCGCTACAGCCCGACGTCGGTGGTGTGGACGCTGTTCTTCTGGGTGCCGGCGGCGATCGCCGCCACCTTGCGCTGGTTTTGGTCCTACACGGCCGATAATGCTTTGCGCAGTGTGGCTTGGGTCGGTGGCTTCGCCCTGGTCGGCGTGATCGTCGCGGCCTATACGATCGGCCGCCGCGGTCACGATCTGGTGGTCGCCCAGGCGGCTGCGGTCGAGGCGGCGCTCAGCCAACAACAGTGGGACGCGCAAGAAGCCGATCTAGACCGGCAGGCTTCGGTGGCGGCGATTCAGGCCGACACCGCCGCCGGGCTCTACGACGCTTTCGCCGACACGATCGCCCATATGGTCAGTCAAGCCGATCAGGCCCAGGCCCTGTTGGCCGCGCAACAAGGGCCGCAAGCCGCCGCCCGGGTTGAACAAGTGGCGGCCACCGGCCGGGATTTGCTGGCTGACTTGGAGGAAACCGTCGACGGCCAGTTGCCATGGTCGGACGGCCTGATCGATGAGTTCCCTGATGAAACCGGTGCCGCCGTGGTGGCGGCGGATCCAGTCCTCGAAACCGATTACGACGAGGATTACAGCCTTGACGACTTCGCCGACGATGGCGCTTGGGATTTGGCTGCGACCGACGACTTCGCCGGTGCCGCTCCGGCTGACGCGGACGGTGAGGCCGACTGGGATTACGGCGTGGCCGGCGACGACGAAATGTTTGGCGAGGGCGCCGATCTGACGGCCAGCGATGGCTTGATGAATGAAGCCGACGCTTACGCCGAGGACGACGCTTACGCCGACGTGCTCGATAGCGATGAAGCTGAAGCCGACGAATTGGCCACCGGCGATGACGATTGGGACGACTGGGACCTGGCCGAGGGTGAGGCTGACGGCGTAGCGGACGTGGCCGATGTGGCGACGGACGGTGACGCCGAGTTCGACGCTGACGACGACTATG
>JAISGZ010000098.1 GCA_031262845.1 Propionibacteriaceae bacterium
TGGCCGAACGTCAACAAGCCTGGGTGGCCGCCCAACAGCAGGCGGTCAGCGCCGCTGGTCTGGTCAAACCCGTCGAAGCGCCGATCACCTCGCCCTTCGGCTATCGCAGTAATCCGATCGGTGGCTACGGCGAATTGCATGATGGGACGGACTTTGGGGCCCCCTGTGGGACCCCGGTGCGAGCAGCCGCCACGGGTACGATCAGCCAGCAAGGGTGGTATGGCGGTTTTGGTAATCGGGTGACACTGGAACACGGGTCGGCTAACGGTCAGGCCTTGCGAACGGCCTACAACCACTTGTCGGGTTATGCCCTGTCGGCCGGGGCGACGGTGACCCAGGGTCAGATCATCGGCTACGTCGGGACCACCGGTTGGTCGACCGGCTGCCATCTCCACTTCATCACCTGGGTCGACGGCGCGCTGGTCGATCCGATGAGCCTGTTGAGCTGACAGTGAGACCCTCTATCGACCGATGACCTGCCGTCTCCGATCTGTTGCCTGGTACCAGATTCGCGGTGCCCGATGTCAGCAGCCGGGGGACAAGCCACTAGTTGAAAGGAGACGATCCGAAGAGTGGCCTTGCCGGGATCGTCAAGCCCGGGGGTGGGCTTGGTTGAAAGCCGAACGCAGTCGCTCGTTGGTGACGTGGGTATAAATCTGGGTGGTGGCGACGTTGGCGTGGCCCAAGATCTCTTGAACACTACGCAGATCGGCACCACCTTCGAGCAGGTGAGTCGCCATGGCGTGACGCAGGCCGTGGGGGCCAAGATCAGGCGCCCCCTCAACCAAGCCGAGGCTGTGGTGAACGACTCGTCGGACCACGCGGGGATCGATTCGGCCGCCCCGAGCGCCGAGGAACAGGGCCGAACCACTGTCGGCGGTCACCAGTTCCGGTCGCCGGACGAGCCAGGCGGCCAGTGCCCGTTCGGCCGGCTGGCCAATCGGCACGACCCGTTCTTTGTTGCCTTTGCCGAGGACCCTCAGAGCCTGCCGGGCCTGATCGTGACTGTCGAGATCAAGCCCACACAGTTCCGATACCCGCAAGCCACCGCCGTAAAGAATTTCCAAGATGGCGACATCCCGGACTCCCACCGCCGTGTCGTCGGCGGCGGCCGTGGCGATGGCGGCCGCCATCAGCCGGGCGGCTTCATCGGCGGTCAGAGTTTGCGGCAAAGCTCGCCGGACGCGGACCGTTTGCATACCGGCGGTCGGATCGTTGCTGGTGTGACCCTGGCGGCCGGCCCAGCGCCAAAAGCCCCGAACCGTGGCGGTCCGGCGCTGCAGGGTTGCCGGGCTGGCGCCGGCTTGCCGCTGTTCCGCCAACCAGGCTCGTAAATCCCGGCGGGTCACCGCCTCCAGATCCGTGATCTCCCGCTGTCGCAGATACTCCGCCAATTGGGACAGATCGCTGGCGTAGGCCCGGCGGCTGTCTTCCGATCGGTTCTGGTCAGCCATATACGTCAAGTACGGCTCAATCAACTGGTCAAGGCTGACAGTCACGGCGAAATCCTCCTGTCGGCAACCTACCAGCTTGTCATCAGCGGCTGGTGGGCTGTCGCGGGAAAGATTTCTCGATGCGACAGCCCACTAGGGGATGGCGGTCCAATGAGCTAACCTGACCTGGTGTCTGAGACTGCGACCACACCCCGGCCGTTGGAGGATTTACTGACCGGCGGCCAGAAACGACGGATTACGCGCTGGAGCGAACCGGTTTTACATCGTCAGACTCGTCCCGTGACGGTCTTTGATGAGGCTTTTCACGACTTGATCCGGGATATGTTCGCCACTATGACCGCCTCCGACGGGGTCGGCCTGGCGTCGACTCAGGTCGATGACGATCGCAGTTTCTTCATTTTCCGTTGCCCGGACGCTGACCAACAGATTCACCAGGGTGTGATGTGTAACCCGGTCGTCGAGGTGCCGACCGGTGCCGACCGGCAGTTGGACAGCGCTGAAGAAGGTTGTCTGTCCTTGCCCGGGGCCTACGCCATGCTGGCCCGGCCCGATCACGCCATCTGCCGCGGCTTGGACCACAACGGTCAACCCTACGAAGTCATCGGCACGGGCTTGCTGGCGCGCTGTCTGCAACACGAAACCGACCATTTGTCGGGCACGGTGTTCGGCGACCGCCTGTCGGGCCGTCGCCGCCGCCAACTCTTCGCCGACCACGACCGGGTGGCCTACCGTTACCCGGCCGACTGGCCGATCAGTCCCAAAGCCGCCTTCGAGCCGGAACGCGAAACCACCTAGTGCCCTGTCACGTCAAAATGCCGTATTCGCGGCCCCCGGTGGGGCACCCAGCCGCGTTGTCGTCGTCGCCGGGAGATCCACTACCGGCTCCTCCTCCGCCTTGCTGGCCACCCCACCGGCCACCACGAATGACACGACAATTTAGACGCGACAGGGCACTAGCGTCAGGTGGCGCTTGATTGCCGAAGCCGTCTACAATGTCGGCTTGGTCCAGGCTTCGGTCTGGGCACATCGCATACCGGTGAATCGTCCAGCTGTCGTGGGCGAACCGGGCTGAAGGTCCCTGCGGGGTGAGCCCGGTGCCGGTGTCAGGTGGCGCTGATCAGGCTGTGATTATCACAGTAGTCCGCGCCAAGTAACCCTTGCCAGCCCTCGGGTTGGCCCCAGAAAGGACAGCCATGGCCGTCGTCACCGCTACTGAGCTACTGAAAAACGGGGTCCATTTCGGACACCAGACCCGGCGCTGGAACCCGAAGATGAAGCGTTTCATCTTTACCGAGCGCAACGGCATCTACATCATTGATCTCCACCAGACCGTCACCGGCATCGACACGGCATATCACTTCGTCCGTGACCTGGTCGCCCACGGCGGTCAGATTCTCTTCGTCGGCACCAAGAAGCAGGCTCAGGAAGCCGTCGCCGAACAAGCCACCCGGGTCGGTATGCCCTACGTCAACCAGCGTTGGTTGGGCGGCATGTTGACCAACTACCCGACCATGACCAAGCGCATCCAGCGGCTCAAGGAACTCGAAGCCATGGACCTGGTCAACGTCGCCGCTTCCGGCTTGACGAAGAAGGAACTGCTCGGTCTGTCGCGCGAGCGGGACAAGCTCAACAAGTCACTCGGCGGTATCCGGGATATGGGCAAGCTGCCGAGCGCGGTCTGGATCGTCGACACCAAGAAAGAACACCTGGCGATCGACGAAGCCCGCAAGCTGAAGATTCCCGTCGTCGCGGTGCTCGACACGAACTGCGATCCGGACGAGGTCGACTACCCGATTCCGGGTAATGACGACGCCATTCGGGCGGTTTCCTTGTTGACCCGGATCGTGGCCGACGCGGTCGCCGATGGCCTGTTGGCCCGGTCGCAGGTGCGGCTGGAAGAGGCCGCAGACGCGGCCGGCGCCGAGGCTGAGCCGATGCCCGATTGGGAACGGGAACTGCTGGCCGGTGGCGCCACAGAAGCCCCGGAGGCAGCGCCGGCTCAAGCGCCTGAGGCAGCCCCTGAGGCGGCTCCTGAGACTGCGCCTGAGGCCGCACCCGAGGTAACGCCGGAGGCTCCCGTAGCTGAGACGGCCGCGCCGGAACCGGCCGCCGAGACGGCGGCGGCTGAGGCCGCGGACCCGTCCGTTACGGTTGAAGCTGACTCGTCGCCGGCGGCTGACGCGCCAGCTGAGTGATCCGCCCGACCACCTACGAACCCGATCAACCAAGAGGAAGAGAAGCGATGGCTATCACCCCCGCTGAGATTAAGAAACTACGCGACGCCACCGGCGTCGGCATGATGGACGCCCGGAAAGCTCTGACGGACGCCGACGGCGACTTCGACCAAGCGGTTGAACTGCTCCGGATTTCCGGAGCCGCCAAGGCCGCCAAGCGGTCCGACCGGGAAGCCTCCAATGGTCTGGTGGCGGCCGCCGGCCACAGCCTGATCCAATTGGGCGCCGAAACCGATTTCGTGGCCAAGAACCAGGAATTCGTCGAGTTGGCGGAAGCCATTGTCCAGGCGATCGACGCCGCCGGTGTTGACACGGTGGCCGAAGCCAACGACATCAACCTGCCGAGCGGTCAGACCGTAGCCCAGTCGATCCAGGACCTGTCGGCCAAGATGGGCGAGAAGATGGAACTGGTCAACGTCGCTCATTTCGACGGCGATGCCCACATCTACCTGCACCGCCGGTCCAAGGACCTGCCACCGCAGGTCGGCGTGCTGGTCGAATACGTTGGCGCCGATCCCGATATCGTCCACCACGTGGCGCTTCAGATCGCTCACTCCAACCCGGTTTATGTCGAACCGGCCGAGGTGCCGGAAGAGGTCGTCGACAATGAGCGGCGGCTGGCGGCGGCTATCGCCCGGGAAGAGGGCAAGCCCGAACAAGCCATCACGCGGATCGTCGAAGGCCGGGTCAACGGCTACCTCAAAGACGTCTGCCTGGTCAATCAGGAACCGATCGCCGACCAACAGCCGACGGTGGGGGCGTTGCTCAAGCAACACGGCATCACGATCACCCGCTTCGCGCGTTTCGCCGCCGGACCGGATCCGGCTCGTCGTTGAGCCAGACGAATCTGGTTTAGCTATAGAGTGGGGGCGCCGAGTTACTCGGCGCCCCTGTTCATTGAGGTCGCGGCTGGTCAGCGCTGTTGGTGAGCCGCCGACCGGGGGCCAAAGCTGATGATCCAAGGAGACCGGTGTCCACTACCGCGCCCATTACGCCCGTCTATCACCGGGTGATGTTGAAGTTGTCCGGGGAAGCTTTCGGGGGCGGTCAGTTGGGCGTCGATCCGGAAATCGTCTCCGCCGTGGCCCGTCAGATCGCCGATGTGGCCGAGAGTGGGGTCCAGGTTTGCGTGGTCGTCGGAGGCGGTAACTTCTTCCGCGGCTCCCAGCTCCAAGACGGCGGTATGGACCGGGCCCGGGCCGACTACATCGGTATGTTGGGCACGGTCATGAATTCACTGGCGCTGCAAGACTTTTGCGAAAAGATTGGTTTGGAAACCCGGGTTCAAACCGCGATCACGATGGGTCAAGTGGCGGAGTCGTACATTCCTCGAAAAGCTATTCGCCATATGGAAAAAGGCCGGGTCGTGATTTTCGGGGCCGGTACCGGAATGCCCTTTTTCTCGACCGACACGGTGGCCGCGCAACGGGCTTTGGAAGTCGGTTGCCAGGTGATCTTGATGGGGAAAAATGGGACGGACGGGGTTTACGATTCGGATCCTCGAACAAATCCGCAGGCCCAGATGTTCGATCAATTGACCTACGATGAATTTCTCACCCAAAATTTGAAAGCGGCCGATGCGACCGCCATTTCGATGGCCCGCGATTTCGATTTGCCGATGATCTTCTTCAACCTCGACGTGCCCGGAAACATCGCCCGGGTGGTGGCCGGTGAGCCGATTGGCACCCGACTGCACCGTTAACCCAGTAATGTTGGCCGCGAAAAGGTCACTCGCCGAGGAAGGTCATCGTGATCCCTGACATCATTACTGAAGCCGACAAGAAAATGGCGCACGCGGTCGACTTCGCTCGCGAAGAGTTCGGCACCATCCGGACCGGCCGGGCGCACCCCGCGATGTTCAACAAACTGACCGCTGACTACTACGGCAGTCCGACTCCACTACAGCAACTGGCGACCTTCCAATCGCCGGAGCCGCGGGTGATGCTGATCGCCCCCTTCGATCAGACGGCGCTGACGGCGATCGAACGGGCCATCCGGGATTCCGATCTCGGGGTCAACCCGTCGAGCGATGGCCGGGCGATCCGGGTGGTCTTACCGGAACTGACCCAAGAGCGGCGTAAGGAATACACCAAGCTGGCCCGGTCGAAAGCCGAAGAGGCCAAGGTGGCGATTCGAAATATCCGCCGCCACGCCAACGACGCGATTCACAAGTTGGTCAAAGACAAAGAAGTCGGCGAAGACGACGCCCGGGGGGCGGAGAAGAAGTTGGACGCGGCGACCAAGAAGTTCGTCGACCAGGTCGAGGACTTGCTCAAGCGTAAAGAAGCCGAACTCCTCGAGGTCTGATGACAGCGCCGACGGATCCCGCGACCCCGGCCAGTTCGGCTGTGCCGGCGGGCCAGGCGGCGCCCGACCAGGCGGCGTCGTCTGGTTCTGATGCGGCCGGCCCAGCTGAGACGGGGACCGGGACCGCTTCAGCGGCGGATGCTCTGACCAAGAAAGCCGGCCGCAATCTCTACGCCGCGATTCCGGTGGCGCTGGGCCTGATTGCGGTCTTTATCGTCTCTCTGGTCTGGCTGCCGGGGCTGATCGTGGCCCTGGTGGCGGTCTTAGTCGGCCGCGGTCTGTGGGAACTGCGCCGGGCTTTCCGGACTCAAGCTCAAATTCGGATTGCCTTTACCCCGCTGGTGGTCGGTGTTGCGGCGACCTACCTGGTGGCCTATCTGGCGGCCTTGCCGGCGACTGCGCCGGACTCAGCCGAGACTGATCGGGCGTGGTGGTGGCGAGCCTGGGACCTGGTCCATCAGGCCTTGCCGGCGCCCGCCACGGCGGTGGTGGTCGGTTTGGCCCTGACCGGGGTCGTCTGTTTGCTGTGGCGCTTGCGGCGGGGGGCTGACGGCTACATCCGGGATGTTTCGGCGTCGCTGTTCGCCTTGGTCTATGTCGGGCTGACGGCCAGTGTCTTGGTCTTGCTCCTGATCCGGGCCGATGGTCCGGCGCTGATGGCTTTCTTCCTGCTTGCCATCATCGGTTCCGACACCGGTGGTTACGTCGCCGGGCTGATCTTCGGCAAACACAAAATGGCCCCGAGTATCAGCCCCAAGAAGAGTTGGGAAGGCTTTATCGGCTCGTTGTTGCTGGCCCCGGTCGGTGGCCTGATCGTGGTCGCGGTGGCACTGGACGTCGTCTGGTGGCGGGCCGTCATCGTGGCCGAATTGATCGCCTTGGCCGGGATTTGTGGTGACTTGGTCGAGTCGGTCGTCAAACGGGATTTGGGGGTCAAGGACCTCGGTGGCGTGATTCCGGGACACGGTGGCGTGATGGATCGGATCGACTCCTATCTGGTGGCGGCGCCGGTGGCCTGGGTGGCGATCAGCTTGGTGATGCCCTATGTCTGACGACTCCTCACTGGAGGCGGACCAACCATCGGCTGAGGCCGGCGAGGTGGGGCCGAGACCGCTCGACAGTGGTCGTCGGCCGGCTGGTGAGCGGCCCAGTCAGCCGCCCCGACACTGGGCCGACGCCGATCCGGTGGAGCGCGTCGAAGCGGTCACGGCCGCCGACATGCCGGCTTTCCGGGCCCGCCAGCTGAACGCCCACTATTTCGGCCATTGGTCGGACGACCCGCTCACCTGGACCGATTTATCGGCCAGCCACCGGCAACAAGCCGAGCGCTTCTTTCCCCAGCTGTTGAGCCTGGTTCGGTCCCAGCGGGCCGATGACGGCGCCACCTTGAAGAACCTCTACCGCCTCCACGACGGCAGCCTGATCGAAACCGTCATCATGCGCTATCTCCGCACCGACGTGGCCAATCGGCCGCCTTGGCCGACCGAGGTGGTGGCTTCGACGACGGGCCGGTCGACCGGCACCCGGACCACGCTCTGCATCTCGACCCAAGTCGGTTGCGGGATGGGCTGCGCCTTCTGTGCCACCGGCCAGTTGGGATTGAGCCGCAACCTGTCGGTCGGTGAAATCCTCGAACAGGTGCGGTTGTCCGGCCAAGCGCTGGCGGCCGGTCAGGTCGCCGGTGGGGCCGGCCGGGTCAGCCACATCGTCTTCATGGGGATGGGGGAGCCGTTGGCCAATTACGAGGCCACGGTTCGGGCGCTCCACCAACTGACAGCTCCGGCCCCGACCGGTTTTGGCTTGTCGGCCCGCGGTATCACA
>JAISGZ010000155.1 GCA_031262845.1 Propionibacteriaceae bacterium
CAGAAGCTTCCAAAAAGTAGGCTTTGACTAGGTCAAAAGTTATCCACCGGGTGTGTCTGAAAAAACTTGGGGGGATTTGTCGACCCCTCGACGAAAGCCCTCAAAAAGCCGGCGGCGGATCGTATCAGACCGCCTCTGGGGGCTGCATTTGACCCCACTTATACACAAGACTAAAGACAATTTAAGTTGCTGTTTGTGGCGGCCGGACAAGCCGAAAAACAATCCCGCCGACAAGACCTGCGACCGTGTCTGAGCCTGCATCCTGAGGATTCTTTGGGAATCTCTCAGATAGTCGTTAGAATGGTCGAACTGAGTCCAAGGAGCCTGCTGGGTTCCCAGGGACGGCCCATCTTCCCAACGGTCGCTTCCTTGAAGTTCACTCAACCTGAACACCGCCTGACCGGTGTCCGAAAAGAGGATTGTGCGTAAGTTCATCGCTGTGGCTCTGGCCAGTGTCATCACCGGGACGGTGCTGATCGGCTGGGGCAGCCACTTGGCTTTTGGGAAAACTATTACCGTGACCGTCGACGGCACCTCTCAGCAAGTCGAGGTCGTCTACGCCTCGGTGGCCGAGGTCCTGGCCCGGCAGCGGATTCAAACCGACCCGCGCGATCAGATCAGCCCGCCGCTGGGCACGATCGTGACCGAGGGAACCGAAATCGTGGTCCGCCGGACCCGCCCGGTGGTGCTCGATCTCGACGGCCGCAGTGGGACCTACTGGACCCACGCCACCTCGGTCGGCGAGTTGGTTTCGGAATTGGGTCTGACGGCTGAGCGGGTCGAAGTCTCCCGGGACTTGGAAACCAACATCGGCCTCGACGGTTTGGACATCGGCATCGATTCGAGTAAAGACGTCTCGGTGACGGCGGCCGGTCAAACCACCCTGCTCCGCATCGGCGGCCAGGTGGCCGACGCCCTGGCGGCTGCCCAGGTGACCTACGACAGCGACGACATCGTGACGCCGTCACCGACCCAATGGCTCGACGATGGCTTGGCCATCAGCGTGGTCCGGGTCGATGTCACGACCGTTGACCGGACGGTGCCGATTCCGTTCGAGACCACGGCTACCGATGACCCCACCCTCCTCCAGGGCCAAACCAAGGTTGACCACCCAGGCGTCGCCGGCAGTCGCCAAGAAACGGTCACACAAACCTTCCACGACGGCCACTTGGTCGCCGAAAGCCTCGTCAGCGCTACCGTCGCCCAAGAACCCGTGACCCAGGTGGAACGCCGCGGGACCAAGCCGATTCCTGCGGTCGCCAGCGGTGAGGCCCAACAGATCGCCTATCAGATGCTCCAGAGCCGGGGCTGGGGCGATGACCAGTTCTCCTGTCTGAAACAGCTTTGGCAACGTGAATCCGGCTGGCGCACGACCGCCGGTAACCCGTCGACCGGGGCCTACGGCATCCCCCAGGCTTTGCCCGGCTCGAAGATGGCCTCGGCCGGAGCCGATTGGCAGACCAACCCAGCAACCCAGATCACCTGGGGCCTGGGCTACATCAGCCAGCGCTATGGCACCCCCTGTGGCGCCTGGGGGGCTTTCCAATCCAAGGGCTGGTACTGATCTCCGGCCGGTGACGGCCGGGTGATCTCGCCCAGTGCCGCGTCAACCTGGCCGGTGATTCGTGCTGGCCGATGGGGCTCGCAATATCTCATCGGTTGTCTCGCCTCACGACCAAAAACCCCATCCCCGTGCCAACTCAACAGCCAGCCTCACTAGGCTCCTCGCCATGGAACCGCTGCTGATCCCAGTCCAGACCGTTCGCACCTCGGGCGTTGGCCGGAGCTTGGCTGTCATGACCAGCGGCGGCGACGCCCCGGGGATGAACGCCGCTCTGCGGGCAGTGGTCCGAACCGCTCTGTCAGCCGGCGCTCAGGCCTTCGCCATTCACGAGGGCTACCAGGGTCTGATCGACGGCACCGACGATGACATCACGCCGCTGACCTGGGAATCCGTCTCCGGCATCCTCAACCGCGGTGGGACCGCCATCGGCACTTTCCGCTCGGAGGCCTTCCGTCACCGGCCCGGCCGTCTCCAAGCGGTCGCCAACCTGGTCCGGCGGGGTATCAACCGCTTGGTCGTGATCGGCGGTGACGGCTCGCTCAAAGGCCTCGAAGAACTGGCCCAGGAATGGCCCGGCTTGCTCGACGAATTACTTGATCAGGGCCAGATCGACTCCAACCAGCGACAGGCCTGCGACCAGTTGATTTACGCCGGCTTGGTCGGTTCGATCGACAACGATCTATGGGGCACGGACCAGACAATCGGGGCCGACTCGGCCTTACATCGAATTCAGGACGCGATCGACGCCATCACCTCGACCGCCGCCAGCCACCAACGCACCTTCGTGGTCGAGGTCATGGGCCGCCACTGTGGCTATTTGGCCTTGATGTCCGCCATTTCCGGTGGCTGTGACTACGTGCTGATCCCGGAACGGCCGCCGGCTGCGGGCTGGCAACAGGCGATGTGTGAGCAACTGCGCCGGGGCCGGGAAGCCGGCCGGAAGGACTCAATCGTGATCGTGGCCGAAGGCGCGACCGACCAAGCCGGCCAACCGATCACGGCCGTCGCCGTCCGCCAGGCCATCGAACAGGGGCTGGACGAGGACACCCGGGTGACGATCCTGGGCCACGTCCAACGCGGTGGCACGCCCTCGGCTTACGACCGCTGGGCCTCGACCTGGCTCGGCTACTGTGCTGCCGCTCACGTTCTGACGGCGACCGGCGCCGAAGCGGCGCCGGTGTTCGGTTTCCAGGGCTACCAGGTCGTGAAACTGCCGTTGTCGGAAACGATCACCAAAACCCGCCAGATACCGCATCTCATCGAGGCCGGCGATTACGCCGCCGCCATCCAGTTGCGGGGTGACGAATTCGCGGCCGCGCTCGACTTTTTCGACGAATTGTCGTCACCGCTGGCCCACGTGCGGGAATTGGCGCCGCCACCGGTGCTGGACAACGCCAGCGTCAAGGTCGGACCGAGCCGCCGCCGCATCGGGGTCCTCCACAGCGGTGGTCTGGCACCGGGGATGAACACCGCCGCCAAAGCCGTCGTCCGGCTGGGGATCGCCCGCGACTTCGACATGATCGGCTTGGAAGACGGTTTTCCCGGTCTGATCGATGGCCGGGTGCGGCCGCTGTCGTGGCGTGATGTCGACGGCTGGGATCAAGAGGGCGGCGCCACCTTGGGCACCCGCCGCTACGCCCCCCAAATCGAGGACCTCTACGCCATCGGCCGAGTGGTCGAAGAGACGGCACTCGACGGTCTCATCATCATCGGTGGTTGGACCGCCTACCAGGGCGCCCACCTGATGCTGACCGAGTCCGGCCGCTACCCGTCACTGCGGCTGCCGGTGGTCTGTGTGCCGGCCACGATCGACAACAACCTGCCCGCCACCCAGATGTCGATCGGGGCCGATACCGCCCTCAACGTCATCGTCGACGTGATCGACAAGATTAAGATGTCCGCCACCGCCTCGGCCCGGGCTTTCGTGGCCGAGACGATGGGCCGCGACTGTGGCTATCTGGCCCTGACCGGGGCTTTGGCCGGGGGTGCCGAACAGGTCTACCTCAACGAGACCGGCCTCACGCTCGATCAGTTGCGGGACGATCTGGCCTGGGCCAACGCCGCCTTCGCGGCCGGTGAACGGGATTTCTTCCTCTTCGTGAGGAACGAAAACGCCAACGCCAACTACACCACTGATGTTCTCTACCACCTCCTGAGCGAGGCTGGCCAGGGCCGCTACGACGCCCGGACGATGGTCATCGGCCATATCCAGCAGGGTGGCTCCCCGACCCCGGCCGACCGGATTTTGGCGACTGAGTTGGTCGAACAGGCCCTCCGGACGGTGGCCGATGAGTGGGCTCAGGGTCGGGCCGGTTACTACTGCGTCGGCGTCGGCAGCGACCGCATTCAGGCAACCGAATTGAGCCAGGCTTGGCAACAGGTTGATCTCAACCACCAAAGACCGGCCCAGCAGTGGTGGCTTGGTCTGACCGAGCTAATCGCTACCGTCGGGCGAACAGACCACTAGTTGTCATCACTCCAGGTCGGCCAACTGGTGGCCGGCCCGGGAGCATCGAGCCAACTCGGCGGCGCGGACTGGTCCGGGGCCGCTGAGGGTGTCCCCGCCGCACTATCGCCAGGGGTCGTGGGACGGCTACCGGACGTCGTTGAGCGGCTCGGCGGCCAACTGGGTGGCGCCACTCGGGAAGCCGAGAATAGGGGCCGTGACGGCACGGCGCCGGGCGGCGTCGGCGAGGCCGGGGTGGCCGGAGCCGGGGCCACCGGCGTTGATGCCGTCGGCACAGTCGGCCACCTGCCGGGCATCGGCATCGGCATGGGTGTCGGCAGCGGCAGTGGTATCGGCCGGCCAAGTCCGGTCGGCCCGTGACCAGCTGGCAACATCGGCCGGGGCGGGGCCGCCGGCAAGGAAGTCGCCCGAACGGCACCTGGTGGCGCCCCACCGCCGGCGACGGGCCGGGGACGACCGGCGGGTCCGGTGACCGGACCGGACAAGTCTTGGGGCTCGAATAACGGCGGCCGCAACCGCTCGCCGGTGACGGGTGGCACGACGGGCTGGTGGGCGTCGAGTTCGGCCAGCAACAACTCGGCGGTCGACGGTCCGCTCTCGATCTCGTCAGGATGGAACAGGCGGTCGCGGCGGCGGATCGCCGTGTCACTCAACTCGACCGCGGTTGACGTCGTCCCCCGGTCCGACCGCGACGACCGGTCAGCCGCTGCCAAGAGGTCAGCCACGGCCGAACGGTCGGGCCGAGACGACCAATCGGCCACCGGCGGCCGGCCTGGCAGCGGACGATCTGGTGGACGTGCGGCAGCCGACTGAGCCCCAGCGGGTGTGGCCGGTGAAGTCGTCTTGTCGCCCCCTGACCGGGTATCGGCATCGGCTTCAGCGGCGCTGCCGACTTTCTCCGCTGACACTTCGGTTGGTGTTTCGACCGAAGTCACCGCGGTCGCCGAGTCCGGCGATCGAGTCGGCTCTGAGGACCCAGCGACGGTAGCGGCAGCATCCGCGGCCGCAGCCGGTGAGGCCGGACTGATCGGCGTGGCCGCCACCAAATCTTCGGATTGGCTGTCGGTCAGGTCGATGCCCAAGCGCTCGGCCCGGGCCCGGCGGCGTTTCTCCATCCGGGCTTCCTGGCGCACCAGCCGCCGATCGTGCGCCCGGGCTTCCAGTAAGTACAGGGCCGGCACCACGAGCAAGGTCAGCACCGTCGACGACAACAGACCACCGATCACCACCAAGGCCAGTGGCTTCGACAACATGACACTGTGGCCGGTCAGACCGAGCGCCATCGGAGTCAGGGCCAAGCAGGTGGCGGCGGCGGTCATGAGAATCGGCCGCAGCCGCTGCCGGGCACCTTCTTTGATCGCGGTCACGAGGTCAGATTCCGGCCGCAGCCGATACTGGTTGATCAAGTCGATCAGGACAATGGCGTTGGAGACCACGATGCCGACCAGCATGAGCAGGCCGATCAGGGCTTCCACACCCAAGGGACTGTCGCTCAGGAGCAAGGCGGCCAAGGCCCCGGTGCCAGCGAACGGCACGGCGACCAGCAACAGCAAGGGCTGGATCAGTGACCCGAAGGTCGCCACCATGACGATGTAGACCAAGGCGATGGCGATCAGCAGGGCCAAGCCGAGATCACCGAAGGCTTCGTCTTGTAACTGGGCCAGACCACTGACCGTGACACTGACCCCGGCCGGCAAATCAAGCCCGGCCAGACCGTCCTCCAACAATTGAGTCAACTGGCCGAGGTCGTCATCGGCCGGCGTGACCGAAATCGTGGCCGAACGTTTGCCATCGTAAGTCGTGATGTTGGCCGGCGATTGGACCGTCACCAGGTCCGCCAGCTGTCCCAACGTGACCGGGCCGGAGTCATTGCTGGCCACCGGCAGACCCAGGAGCGCGGTGGTTGTGGCCGGCTCTTGGCCGACCGTCATCTGGACCGTCACGGTGTCCGAGTCGGACGTGATCTGGCCGATCGTGGTCGGGGTCGCCAACACCGCCACGGCCCGCGCCAGCTGAGTTTCGGTCAGCCCTCGGGCTAGGGCCTTGACCCGGTCGATGTGGACTTCGAAGACGGCCGTTGTATCCGACAGGTTGTTGCTGATGGCCTCGGTTTGGTCGAGGCCGGCCGCCAGGTCTTGGACCTGTTGGGCGGCCGGCTCCAACTGGGCCGGATCATCCGAGCGGATGATGAGATCGACCGTGCCGCCCCCGACCGGAATCAGGCTGGCGGCCGCCACCGTCACCTGGCCCTGGTCGATGACCCCGTCCAACTGTTGCCGGATTCGATCCGGGGCTTCGGCCGCCCGCTCGGGCGTCAGGGTGACGGAGAAAGTCACGGTCGTCGAGTCGGTGCCGGCCACGACGGCCGACAGCAGCGAACCGCTGCCAATCGTGGTCTGAATGGTCGTGACGTAGTCGGGCAATTGGTTGAGCGCGGCTTCGACCTGGGCGGCTTCGTCGCTGAGAGCGGCGGCCGAGGTATTGGGCGGGAAGGTGACGGTCACAGTGGCGGTGTCTTGCCCCTCCATGGCCATGAAATTGGTCGGCAGGCCGCGGGCGAACCAAACCGTGCCGGCCAAGATCACGAGCGCTGCCAAAACGACCAGGATGGGATGGGCCAAAGGCCCCCGCAGCAGCCACAGATAGGCCCGCTGGAGGCGATTGCGCTGCTCCTTGGACTCGGCTTCTTGGCGCCAGCGTTCGGCGTCGGCCTGGTCGATGATGACCGGCCGGGGCAGGAACCAGTAGGCCAACACCGGCACGATCGTCAAGGCCACGAACAGTGAGGCCAACATGGCGATGGTCACGGTCCAGGCGAAGGGCCGGAACAATTCCCCGACCACGCCGCTGACGAAGACGATCGGCAGGAAAACCGCCACCGTGCAGACCGTCGAAGCCGCCACCGCGCCCGCCACTTCGCGCACCCCGGTGACGATGGCGGACTGTTTGTCGAGGCCGTAGGACAGATGGCGTTTGATGTTTTCGATGACCACGATCGAGTCGTCGACGACCCGGCCGATGGCGATCGCCAGGGCGCCGATGGTCAGCACGTTGAGGGTTTCATCGGTCACCCGCAGCGCGATGAAGGCGGCCAGAATCGACAGCGGAATCGACACCGCCGACACCAGCGTCGAACGGAATGACAGCAGGAACAGCAAGATCACGAGGACACAGGCGGCCAAGCCGATCAGGCCTTCGGTCGCCAGAGTGGAGATCGACTGTTCAACGTAGGGCGCTTGGTCGTAGACGACGCGGGCTTCCAGCTGCTGACCGGCCAGTTCCTCGGCCGCCGCCGCCACCTGGTCGGCGACCGCGTGGGAGACCTCGACGGTGTTGCCCTCGGGAGTTTTCGTGATCGCCAAGGCCACCACCGCCGGGCAGGCCTGGCCGGACGGGAACGGCACCTGACAGACTCGGGCCTGGCTGGTGGCGGCCGGCTGAGTCCAACTGGTGTCGGCCACCATCGAGACCGTGACCACCGTTTGACTGGGCGCCGCCGGTGGTGGGGCGGAGGTCGGACTGGCGGAAGCCGATCGGCTGGTCGCCGTCGTCGCCGGGGCCGGTGGCGGCGCCACCGTCACGACCGACAGCGGCAGGGCCTTGATCTGTTCGATGGTCTCGATCGGATCGCCCAATTGGACGGAAAAAGTTTGCCGTCCCTGGTCAATCGTGCCGGCCGGAATGACGGCGCCGTTGTCGGATAGCACGGACATCACGCGGTCGACGGTCAGGCCGTACTGGGTCAAGGCCTCCGGCTTGAGTTTGATCGTGATGACCCGGTCGGCGAAACCGGACAGTTCGACACCGCGCACCTGAGGCACGTCCTCCAGCTTCGGCACCAGCAGTTGTTCGGTCCGGGTGGCGATTTCGGCCGGCGTCAGACCGGTCCCCGACTGGGCGCTGACGGCCACTTGAACGATCGGCAAATCATCGAGTGAACCTGGTAAAACCTGGGTTTCCGTACCGGTGGGGAGCAGCGTTTGAACCCGGCTGAGAGCGGTTTCGACCTTCTGCTCGGCCTCGTCGAGATCCGAGCCGTAGGTGAAGTCGACGGCCGTAATCGACAGGCCGGACGACACCGTGCTGTAAATATTGGCCACCCCGGAGACGCCTCGGGCAGCGGTTTCGACCACCGTCGTGACTTGGCCGTAAACCACTTCGGGGCTGGCGCCTTGATAGGTCGCCACGATGGCGATCGAAGCCAACCGGAAGGATGGCATCAATTCTCGTTTGAGGTCGGTCAAGGAAAAAATGCCGGCGCCGATGATGGCCAGCGTCATCAGCGCCACGACCGCTCGGTGACGCAGCGACAGCACGGCCAGACGGAACACGCCAGTCCTTAACTCAGGTCAGCGACTCAGACCCGGCCCAGAACAGGCCGACCGAGTCTTCACATCCTCACAAAAGACGACGCCAGCAGCGACGTCCGGGCCAGTTTTCCATTCTCGGCCGGTTCGGTCCACTTAGCTCAGGCCGGGGTTCAGAGTCGAGTTGTGACTTATAATCCGACTCATGTTGGAGGCGCCGGAGCCCGGACTGGCTCAGTCCTTGACCAAGATGTCCGCCGCTGGCGTCGGACCGACCGCACAAATGATTTTCGCCCACTACTGGCAGCAATTGGCCGCCGGAGCGACCGGGTTGACCGCCGAAGCCGACATCGAGCCGGTGGCCGACCCGCCCCGCTTGGTGGCGGCACCGGTGTCGGCGGCCGACCGGGAGGCTTTTGCCCGGACCGCCCTGTTGCGGCTCAACGGTGGCCTCGGCACCTCGATGGGCCTGAATCGAGCCAAGGCTCTGCTGCCGGTGCGCGACGGCCTGACCTTTCTCGACCTGATCGTCCGCCAGACCCTGGCGGCCCGCGACCAGTACCAAGTCCGGTTGCCGCTGCTGTTCCTCCACTCGTTCAGCACCCAGGCCGACAGTCTTCAGGCGCTGGCGGCCTATCCCCAGTTAGGCCTGCCCGGTCTGCCGCTCGACCTGGTCCAGAGTCAGGAACCGAAACTGCGGCGGGACGATCTGACGCCGGTCGACTGGCCGGCCAATCCGGCCCTCGAATGGTGCCCCCCGGGCCACGGCGACATCTACCCCAGCCTGTTCGACTCGGGTCTGCTCGACCAGCTGATCGAGGCCGGCTTCGACTATCTGTCGGTCTCCAATTCGGACAATCTCGGCTGTGGTCCGTCGCCCCAGTTGGCCGGCTGGTTCGCCCGCTCCGGTGCCCCCTACGCGGCCGAGATCACGCGCCGCACGGCCATGGACCTGAAAGGTGGCCAGATTGTCCGGCGCCGCCGGGACGGCCGCCTGATGCTGCGTGAACTGGCTCAAACCCCAGCCGCCGACCAAGCCAGCTTCACGGACGCCGAACGCCACCCGTACACCAATACCAACAACCTCTGGCTCAACCTGCCGGCGCTGCGGGCGGTCTTACGGCAGCGGCAGGGTGAACTCGGGCTGCCGCTGATCCGGAATCTGAAAACCGTCGATCCGACCGATCCGGCCAGCCCGCCGGTCATCCAAATCGAGTCGGCCATGGGCGCGGCTATCGAAGTCTTCGACGGCGCTCAGGTCATCGCCGTCTCGCGCGACCGTTTCCTACCGGTCAAGACCACGAGCGAACTGACCTTGCTGCGGTCCGATCTGTACGACTGGAGCGACGGCTGGATCCCCCGCCCCTTGGTCCGGCCGGCGCCGCTGATCGAACTCGGACCGTCTTACCAGTTGATTAATGATTACGACCGCCGTTTGCCTTTTGGGCTCAAACTGAGGCAAGCTAAACAACTGACCGTCCGCGGTGACTGGCAGTTCGGTGACGGGGTGCGGGTGGTCGGACGGGTGACGTTGGACGAAGCCGGTGGCCAACTACCTGATGGTTGTTTGTTGACTGAGTAAACATCGTTGACAAGCGGGTTTCATTTTGGCTAACGTATTTTTCGCTCTCCCGCTTCGTCAAATCCCGTCTGGGTTTCCCCTCTCCCAGCAGTCAGTTTCGGTGTCCGTCAGCGGCCCCGAAACTTAAGAAAGATTGTTCCGTCATGTTTGATCACTCTGACGCCACACCGGTTCGGCCCCGCGGCAGCCACTTCGGCCAGCTTCGTCTTTTCGCTCTCAGCATCAGCCTCGGCTTAGGCCTCGTCATCGCCGGCGCCAGTCCCGGCGCCCAGGCCACCCCAGCAGGACCGGTCGG
>JAISGZ010000159.1 GCA_031262845.1 Propionibacteriaceae bacterium
CGGCCTGGTTTGAAGAACGACAACCGAAGCAAGGGACGGCGACGCCACTGGGCGATCAGTTCGACTCCGATCGACACGGTCAAATAGAGCCAAGCAACCCACCCGACGAAGAGAAGAAAGCCGACCGCCCAGCGACCGTCGTCTGGCCGGCTTAAACTCGCGCCGACTTCACTCCAGCGCAGTAACTCATCCAGACCGACTTGCTGTCCGGCGAAACTCAGAGCCACCGGTGCCGCTACCACAATCAGTAGCAAGGCAACCGCCGCCAGGGCTCCGCGTAAGCGTCGGATCATGCCTAGTTCTCCTCGTCGGATGGGTTGACCGGGCTGAGCCTGCCGAGATCGTCTTGCCATTTCTCTTGCCCGTTCGTGAGTGTCCATGGGTTGACCGGGGAGCAGCACCGGCGTGAATCAGTTGTTCGGCCCGTGATCGCCATCACTTAGGGCTTTTCTTCTTGATAAACATCGACTGAAGACATGGCTGTCGCGGTCAAGGTGATCGAACCCGGTAGTCCGGGCAATAACAGATCACTAATCGGCACGACGCAGGTCACGACCGCGGTCACCGCAGCTTGTTGACCAACCGGTCGGCGCAGCCCCGTGGTGTCGACGGCCACGACAGGGTGGCAGGTCACACCTTGACTGGTTAATTCGGCCTGGGCCGCGGCGAAGGCCAAGCCTTGGGCCGACTGGACGCTGCTCGGCGTGACGGTGGCCGCTCGGACCGCGACGTAGGCCGCTTGGTTGACGGCCTGTTTAGCCAGTGCTACCCGGCCGCCGAGGACGATCAGAGCCACACAGAGCAGCAGCACGGGCGTCATGATGACGGCTTCCAGGGTCGCTGACCCTTGATCACGACGTCGCTGACCAATCACCATTGGTCACCTCACCCGTTCCAGCGGCCGCCGAGCCCTTTGCTCGATCACGATCGGCCAGCCAGGCACCAGCGACAGCCCTTGGCCCGTCACCTGCGCCGTGATCTGATCGTGTTCGTAACCGACGACCAGTTGGACTTGCTGGACCAATCCGGAGGCGGCTTGATCGATGATGGCTTGGCCCGCTCGATAGGCCTCGGCCGTCGTTCCGCCGTAGACCGAACCGGCGCGGGTGGCTTCTTCGGCGGCGGTCAGACAAACACTGCGGGCATAAAACCACAGGCCGACCTGGAGCGCGCCAAATCTCACGACCAAGATCAACGGGAAAACGATCACTGTTTCCAACGTCGCCGTACCCTGATCCGACCGCGACCGGCGCTCAGCCCGGGACCAGCGCCTTCTGCGTGGTGAAGGCATCAGCCCTCTAGCCGGTCGGAATTTGGCTGCCGAAGTTATTGATCGCCGACACGATCAAGGTCGCCACCACGACTGCGGCGACACAGACGATGGCCGCGATGATGACGTATTCCAGCGTCGTCGCACCCGTCTCTTGTCGTAGTCGGGGGCGAATTCGAGCGTCATACCAGGCTTTCAGCGAGGTGATCAGACGGGATAATCCCAACATCGGTTTTCCTTTCCTAGGGTTATTTCCGAACAACATGCATTTGACTTGCCAGAGCACTAGAGCGCCAAGAAACGCAGCACGGCGGGCGCACCGACCAAGAACAAGAAGACGATCGCCAGCAGTGCAGTGACTGCGGAAATCCGCTCACCGGTCTGATTGGCTTCAGCGACCTCTTTGGCCAACCGGGTTTGTCGCATGGTGGCCGCCCGGGCCCGCAGGGTCTCGTAAATCGCCCCGCCTTCCTCACCCGACAGCCGCATGACGGCGGCAAAGTCCGCCAAATCGGCCAGGCCAATTCGGTCACCCAAGCGTTCCAAGGCATCCCAGGGTGACTGGCCAGTCAGCCGGGAACGCCTCAACTCCTCGGCCAACCGTTCGAACATCCACGAATCACCACCGGTGGCCGCCACCTCCATGGCTTGTCGAGTACCCGAACCCGAGTGGTGTTCGGTGGCCACCAGATCGACGTAGGCGCCGAAGGCGAAACTGAACTCATCTCGCCGCGCGGCCGCCCGCTGTTTGACGCTCAGGCCGGGCAGCAAACTGGCCACCAGACCCAACCCCAGCGAGACTGCCACCGGGATCAGAATCGGCGGCCGGTAACCGAGTGCGACCAGCACGGCCGTGACCATCGTGACCAGGCCAAAACCCAGCGCTCCGGACACGAATCGGCGGGCCAGGTAGATCTGGGGCGGCACTCGGAGCAAGTCGAGATCGGCGATGGGCAAGGTCAATTGCGGTACGAGGCGCATCAAGCGACGGCCCAGGCGATCCAACCAGTCGGATGGCCGCTCCCTTCGACTTTCGCCGCCCGGCTGAGTTGGCGCACTGAGTTCGTCGAGAAAAGCCGCCAGCTGTGGTCGATTGGGAACCAACCAAGCCACGATCAGCGCGATCCCGGCGCCGAATAAACCACCGGCCACCAGCGACCATTGCAACGTCGCGACATCCAATCCGATCATGGTCGCTCCTCGCTGCTGGTCCCGGCTGCCGAACTCGGACGAGTTGGAACAGCTCCGGCCGGAATCGCCTCCGGAACTGTTGGCGGCGAAGTCGGTTTCAAACCCCGCCAGCGACGCCCGAAAGGCTTCGTCAAGCTGGCCCTGGAAGCGTCCGTGGTGGCACCAGCTGGAGCCTTACTGACGTGCAAGAACCGCGGTGGAGTCGGGGTTTGCCCCATGCGCTTGAGCTGAACCAAGATGACCACGTAAACCAAGAGTGCGACGGCCAAAATCGCCTGCCCAAACGGCTGTTTGTAGGGATCGATATACGAGCCGGAGGCGGCCAAACCGGCCAACATGATGAGCGTGATCAAGGTCACACCACGAGCGGTCGTCCGGTGCGTCGCTCGATCGGCGTCGATGCGTTGACGAGCCCGGACCTCGGCCGACACGGACTCCGCCAAATCCGCCAGCACGACCGCCAGGCCAGCCCCCCGTCGCGTCGCTCCCATTCGTAGTGAGGCCACGATCAAGTCTCCGGTCGGATCGTCCAGATCGGCCGCGAACAGGGTCAGAGCCTGAGCCGTCGGCAGTCGGGCATTAAGCCGGCCGACCAGCCGCGACACCTCGGGCCGGATTTGTTCGTTGGTTGATTTCAGCGACACCTGAATGGCCTGTTCCAAGCTCATTCCGGCGACCAACACCCCGGTCAGCGTCCGCGTCCACTCCTCCATCGCCTTGAGCCGCTCGATCTGGCGAGGCGTTTGGTCATTACCCAAGAGCCAGGGCACCCCGACGGCCGCCGCCGGGAACAGCGGGATGGCGATGACCCAACCTCCCACCACGGCGGCGATCAGACCCAACAGCGCACCGATGGCCAACAACCAACGTGTCTTCTGGGGAAGCCGCCGCCAAAATCGGGCGCCGTGAAACTGGCGGGTTGGCCGACCGACCGGCACCGGACTCGGCACAACCCCGAAAACTAAAGCCATCAGGCCAAAACCAGCCAAGGCCGTGGCCACAAAGGCCGCTACTTCCAACGTTATCGACATCGTTCACTGCCCCATCTCACGTCGATGTTGGGCGGCATCCATATTGAAGGCCGGCAGATCGAACCCGTGAATGGTCAGAGGCCGCAGATCATCCGGCAGATGCATCGCCCGGGCCGCTCCCGGACGGCCGGGTGGGCGGCCGAAAACATCGGTGAACTGAATCCCTTCGGCCGTGAAACCGACAGCCACGATCTCAGTCACGAGCCGCTGCCGCCGCTGACCTTGGCGTTCGGCGGCCACGTAGACGATCAGCTGAATCGACGTCCCGAGAGCCCGTAAGGCGTAGTCCTCGGTGACTCCGGTCTCCATGGCACAGGTCACGAGTTTGTCGATTGCGCCTCGGGCCGATTGGGCGTGGGTCGTCGACAGCGACCCCGTACCCGACTGCATGGCTTTGATCATCGGAATGATTTCGCGGCCCCGGACCTCGCCCACGATCTGACGTGACAAAGACTGCCGGAAGGAAGCGAACAGGGCTTCATCAAGCCCAAACGCCCCCGCCCGCTGGCCTTGGCCAGTCATTTCACCCTGGCCCTGGCGCTCTTCCCAGGCCCGGACCAACCGATGCTGATCGGGCATTTCGTGCAACAACAGCTCGTAATCGGTTTCAAACGTCCCGATCGGCTCATCAGGGTCCAGTTCGGCGCAGAGAGCCCGTAACAGCGTGGTTTTTCCCGCTCCCATCTCACCGGCCACCACCATCGACAGTTGAGCCCGCACGGCCGCCGCCAAGAATGAGGCCACGACCGGGGTCACCGTGCCCAGCGCCACCAATTGGTCGAGCGTGATCTGACGGTGTCGGTGAAGCCGAATCGTGGCGTACGGCCGGGCTGTCACCCAGGCTTGGGCCGATAGCCGGGCGGCGCCAC
>JAISGZ010000160.1 GCA_031262845.1 Propionibacteriaceae bacterium
CAAGCGCTGGTCGCGCCCGCTCCAGGAGTGGCGCCGCGCCGTGTCGCCCAAGGCTTCGAAACCAGTCGTTTGGCGATGATCCTGGCGGTCTTGCAGCGACGGGCCAAAGTTCGCCTGACGGCGGCTGATGTCTATATGTCCACGGTCGGGGGCGCTCGGCTGGCCGATCCGGCGGTCGATTTGGCGGTCGCCGTGGCTGTGGCGTCGGCGGCTAGGGATGTGGCGGCGCCGCGAGTCGTGGCGCTGGGCGAAGTCGGTTTAGCCGGTGATCTGCGGCCCGTGCCCGACGTCGAGAGACGTCTGGCCGAAGCCGCCCGACTGGGGGTTGTCCAAGCGCTCGTGCCAGCCGGTTCGTTGAGCCAGTCGGCTCACAACCATCACCGGCGGCTGGCCACCGTGCAATCGGTCAAGCTCAAGCCTGAGTTGCCGGAAATGAGCGTGGTCGAAGTGGCGTCACTGTCGGATGCCTTAGCCCATCTCGGTCTTGGACCCCGTACGAGCCGTTCGGTTGAGTTCGGCCAAGGCGCATCTCAGGATGTCAATTCGGAGTCGCCTGTGGATGTGACCGACGTGGCAGAACTGGACCAGTTGCCGGAGCCGTTCGGCCCCCGTCTGCGTTGGGGTGCGGTTCGGGCCTGAAACCAATAAGTCCTGTAACCGATGATGGTTTTAACGGGGACAGTAGTAAACTACGACTGATCAAAGTTTGATTGATCGTAGTTTGATGGGATGGACTTATGGGCTTCATCGGCCGCTCGCGTGAACTCGCCGAACTCGACGCTCTGGTGGCGACGATCCGCCGTGGTCATCGCGACCGCCCTGGAACTGCCGTCTTACTCCGAGGCCGGCGTCGGGTTGGCAAGTCCCGTTTGGCCACAGAGTTCGTTCATCGATCGGGGCTACCGAGCGTGTATTTCGCCGCTGCCCGAGGGGCTGACCCGATCGCTGAATTCGCCGTCTTGGCGCAGAGTGTGGCTGAGTCAGATCTACCCGACGCCAGCCTGGCCACCGACAGCGCTCCACAAACCTTGACAGCTGCCCTAACTCTGTTGGCCTCAGCTTTACCGGATGACTCGCCCAGCGTCGTGGTCTTAGATGAATTGCCCTGGCTGTTGGAACAGCTACCTGGCGGCGCTGGCGAATTACAACGAGTCTGGGACCGGCGGTTGAGTGAAAAACCGGTTGTGTTGCTGATGCTCGGCTCCGATATCTCCGCCATGGAACAGTTGACGAGGCCTGACGCTCCGTTCCATGCCCGAGCCACGGAGATGGTGTTGCGAGCTCTCAATCCGGCCGAAGTCGGCCAGATGACCGCGACTCGTGGCGTCGACGCTTTCGATGCTTACTTAGTAACCGGCGGCCAGCCGCTCGTAGCCCAAGAGTGGGAACCCGGCCTAGATCTGACCGCTTTCTTGACTTCCAGTTATCAGCGTGCGACGAGCGCGCTTGTGGTTTCCGGCAATCAAGTACTCGACGGCGAATTGGGAATCACCAGCGCCGAGCGGGCAGTTTTAACGGCCATCGGCGGTCGAGGTGAGCGGTCTTTTTCGGCCATCCGGAACGCCACCGGTGCCAGCCCCCTCTCGGCGTCAACCGTTGAAATCGCCCTAGGGAAACTACGCGACCGACGTCTCGTGGCCATTGACGAGCCATTGGGATTCACCCCTGGGAACAAAACCCGGCGCTACCGAGTGGCCGACCCAGCTCTGCGCTACTGGCTGGCGTTCGTCGCACCAGCCCAAATCGATGTCGACCGCGGCCGGGCCGACCTGGCCCTCAAGCGACATCAAACCGGCTTCGAAGCTTGGCGCGGCCGGGTCATCGAACCAGTAGTCCGAGAAGCCCTATTGCGTCTACTACCGAATGATGACTGGCCTGACATCCGAGCCATCGGTGGTTGGTGGCCACGCACCAACACACCCGAAATTGACCTCGTCGCCGCCGACGCTCGCCCTGCTTCCACGATCAATTTCATCGGCACGATCAAATGGCGTCCAACCCACCCCGTCACCGTCGCCGAAATCCAACACCTAACTCTGGACGCCAGTTCGATCCCCCATCTCAATCAAGTTCCACCCACTGTGGCCGTGTGCCCAGCCGGCGCTGAAGCTGATACGGGCGCCCAAGCCGTCTGGACTGCTGATGATCTCTTGGCCGCTTGGCCGGGTGATTGAATTAATTATGAATTACCAAGCATCATGAACCCATTTTCATGTGATCAAGAAATGGCTACATAGACATATGCAAAGAGCATCAAGGAGTAAGATGGAAGAGATTTTACTCGACCCCAGTTTATGTCACGAATTTCGCGATGTTATCTATTCATCACCAATCTTTTCAGAAGGTGACGAAAAGAGTCACTACAGTCTCATTCGCGCGGTTATGGACAGATTAGATAGTTGCTTATCCTATATCAATAAGCATCACAACCAGCCATCCAGTGAAGAAGTAGCCATTGCCCTCTTTGTTTTCGGATCTATGATCGTAGATGCTGTCAAGAGCCTCCATGAAGAGGTAGGCATTAGTTATGTATATGCGGACACAAACATCGCAGCAAACAAGTCCGACGCGAAACATTTTGAACATTTTGGTAAGACCTACGAAACAACCTTTATCGGAAAAAGGGAAGATAATAAGAAATCCACATTTCCAACAGATGACAAATTCTTTGAGTATATGCGATCGCTGGTCTTCGCTCATCCTCACGGAACAAATCGCGCCAAATTTCTACGCAAAGGCGAAGAACACTATTCACCCTGGATTGCATCAGGAGGATTAATCGAGCCATTCTACGGGAAAGGCGAATGCATCCGAATCCAGATATACTCTAATCAAACAGATAAACCCAAAATCCTATTTGCGCCACTATCATGCCTTCGTTCGTACATCAAATCGAGGTACGAACTTGTCAGTCAGGTCACGGCATGGGCGAGACAGCGTATAGAGGACGCAGAAACCAAGTGGAAAGAGCAAAAGGTCAATCGTCGGCTACCACCAATTGAGGTTCTCCAAGACATCGCGAATATTCGTAAATCGCGCTACAAAAACAATGGTGGAATACGGACTCTTATTGCGTTTTTGGAATGTCCAATAACCAATCCAGTCAACAAGGACGCAGTCGATGATTATCGACGAGCGATCGAGGAAATCGTTCCCAATCTGTGCGATGCGACTGATGTTCTCGATGAGCTTTCATTTAGCGAAACCGTCAGCTCCGCCTTCTCCCTCCCCAGACATATGCATCAAGAAGCAAGTTATCAAATTGAAAAGATAGAAGAATACTTAGTCGACAATGAAGAAACATTTGATTCCTGCTACGCTAATTGCGAGCATCGTAAATGTCTTTCGATTGGAGCCAATAAATGTAACATTTCATGGGCTATCGAACAGGTCTTAGCATTTACTGAAAGCTCAACCGGGAGCCACGTTACCGTCACTCCGAACACCATGAGCTTTGGTGAGATCAAATTACTGATTTACACAGCGTGTTTTCTCGAGAAGAAAAATTACGAATACGCCTGAAAAGCCGAGACGAGGTAACCGCATAAGATGCAAGACACAACTCAATTGCATCTCACGTTCGAAGGGAGTAGAGCGGTTTGAGGCGGATGATTGTGCGCTTAGGGCGGCGAAGAAAAATCGGAATGAGGAGACTGATAAATGAAATATTCTTTTAGTATCAAATGGAATATCCACATGTATTGTCATATGTTGATATGCACAGTTGGGGAGCGCCAGTATGAAGCGATATGCGAATCTGGGGGAACAAGGGCAAACACTATCTTGATTTGGCTAGATGATTTGGGCTTGCCCTTGGATGAAAAGGAAGCAATGTTGCACGATTTTGTTGAGTGGGCGGGAACTCAGGATTTTGAGTACATTTTGTACGAGGGGCCAAGGTGCTGATTAAAAAATTTCGAAACGCTTCCGATAAGTAAAAGAGCTAACTGACTTCAATAATCAGCTAGCTCTTTACTCGATGAATAATCAATCAATGTAGCAAAAACGTTGCCACAGAGAGACTTTAATAACCGCAAACCCAGTTGTTGCAAGGGTTTTCAGCCTACCGTGTCACTCCCACTCAATCGTGCCCGGTGGCTTACTCGTAACGTCGAGGACGACACGGTTGATGTCACGGACCTCGTTCGTGATCCGGGTGGAAATCTTTTCCAGGACCTCGTAAGGTAACCGGGCCCAGTCGGCGGTCATGGCGTCTTGGCTGGTGACCGGCCGCAAGACCACGGGGTGGCCGTAGGTTCGGCCATCACCTTGGACGCCGACTGAGCGGACATCAGCCAGCAGCACGACGGGGAATTGCCAGATGTCGCGGTCGAGTCCGGCGGACGTTAATTCCTCGCGGGCGATGGCGTCGGCAGCGCGCAGAATCGTCAGGCGGTCGGCCGTGACTTCGCCGATGATGCGAATCGCCAGGCCCGGCCCTGGGAAAGGGTGACGCCAGATCATGGCTTCGGGCAGGCCCAGCTCAAGACCAACTTGGCGGACCTCGTCTTTGAACAGCGTTCGCAGGGGCTCGATCAGCGTGAATTGGAGATCATCCGGGAGGCCGCCGACGTTGTGGTGGGATTTGATCGTGGCGGCGCCGTCACCACCACCGGACTCGACCACGTCGGGGTAGAGCGTGCCCTGGACGAGGAACTGAATACCCTCGTCACCAGCCAATTGGCGGGCTTGATCCTCGAAAACGCGGATGAACTGCTCGCCGATGATGCGGCGCTTGGTCTCCGGTTCAGTCACCCCGGCCAACTTGTCCAGGAACCGATCCGCCACCTTGGCCACCACCAAGCGAGCGCCGGTCGCTGCCACGAAATCCCGTTCGACGGCTTCGGCCTCACCCAGGCGGAGTAGACCGTGATCGACGAAGACACAAGTCAACTGATCACCGACCGCACGTTGCACGAGCGCCGCCGCGACCGCCGAGTCGACGCCACCGGACAAGCCACAGATGACCCGCTGATCGCCAACCTGCTGACGAATCTGGTCCACGGCGTCGGCCACGATCGTGTCAGCCGTCCAGTGACGGCCGAGACCGGCCACATCGTGCAACCAATGGTCGAGCAGGGCCTGGCCGAATTCACTGTGAACAACTTCGGGGTGCCATTGCACGCCACCCAGACGCCGGACCGGATCCTCCATCGCCGCCACCGCGGCGCCGGCGCTCTCAGCCAGCGGTGTGAAACCGGGCGGGGGTGTCTGAACGGAATCACCGTGGCTCATCCAGACCTGGGGCTGATCGGGCAGGCCGGACAGCATCTGGCCGCCGGCGGTCACTAGTACCGGAGTGCGGCCGAACTCTGACAGGTTGGTTTGGGCGACCTCACCGCCGAGGCTTTGAGCCATCGCTTGGAAGCCGTAACAGATACCGAAAATCGGCAGGTCAAGGTCGAAGAGGGCCGGGTCGAGCCGGGGCGCTTGGGGCGCATAAACCGATTGGGGGCCGCCCGACAAGATGATGGCGCTGGGGTGGCGGGCGGCTATTTCGGCCGCGGTCATCGTGTGGGGCACGATTTCGGAGTAGACGTTGGCTTCGCGCACCCGGCGGGCGATGAGTTGAGCGTATTGGGCGCCGAAGTCGACGACCAGCACGAGTTCTTGTGGTGGGGTCACGGGTCGTGAGTCTACTGTCACCGGGGTAGTGCTCTGGCGCGTTTTGATGACGTATTCGTGGGGCTAGTTGGGGGACTCAGCGGCGTTGCCGTAGTCACCGATAGTCCACTATCTGATCCTCTTATGTCTGGCAGGACTTCACGAATCACGCATCACTGGCGACGAGACAGGGCACCAACCTCCGGTCCTTGTCCAGATTTCTGGCTCGGGTGTCATGCGTACCTGCGGCCGAGCGAGATAACGGTCAGATGTGGAGCGCTGTCCGAACCGCCGAACCCAATTTTCGTTGTCCAAACGGTCCCGCGAGTGAGGCTGCAACAGGCAAAGTCTCAAGACAGACCAAAGTTTCTGTGAACGCGGTGTTAACCCATGATCCCCCGAATGGGTGTTTTTTCACACCATGGTGAACAATGGACATCATGCACATTGACCATGTTGTCTATGCGGCTGGGCCGATTGGCCTGAGGGCTGAAGCCGATCGGTTTGAAGACCTGCTGGGCGTGAAATCAATCGACGGCGGGCTGCACCCTCGGTTCGGGACCCGGATGCGATTGATCCCGATGGCTGACGCCCGCTACATCGAAATTGTCGAGGTCCTCGACCACCCGGCGGCTGACAAGGCGCCCTACGGTCAAGCGGTGCGGGCCCGGAGCGAACTCGGTGGCGGCTGGCTGGGCTGGGTCGTATCAGTCGAAGACCTGACCGAATTGGAGCAACGGCTGCAACGGAAGTCCACGCGGGGGACCCGTCATTTTCCCGATGGCCGAGCCCTGGAGTGGGATCAAGTCGGGATCAAAGGCCTGATCGCCGATCCGCAGCTGCCCTATTTCATCAGTTGGGTGTCCGAACCCAGTGTCTTGCCGTCGGCCTTGCCGGCCGAGGTCCGGTTACTCGAACTCGATATCGCCGGTTCCCGGCAGAGGGTTGAGCAGTGGCTCGGGGTTTCGGTGGACGATGTCTCAGTAACGGTCTCCCTCAAGTTTGAGTCGCCCAGCGGTTACCCCGGGGTGATCGCCGTGACAGTCGACAGCCCCAAGGGGAAAGTCCGGATTTAACGGCAGGCCGGTCGATCAGTCGGGCGTGATCGGCCAGAACAGCGACTTTAAGTGGCAGCTTCCGTTTTTGATGCCGATTGGGAAGGCTTTTTGGCCGGGGATAGTGGCCTGCGCGTAACGGTCAATCTGCTCTGTCAGAGCGGTCCACTAGGGTGACCCCCATGACGAACTCGGGAATTGTCACTCAGTACTTTGACCAAACCAGCCGGCCCCAAGACGATCTGTTTCGCCACGTCAACGGCCAGTGGCTCGACAACTACGACATTCCACCCGACCGGGGCGCCGACGGCGCTTTCCGAGAGTTACACGACGCCGCCGAACAACAAGTCCGATTGATCATCGAAGAGGCCAACGGCCAGGCTGCCGGTGATTCGACCGAGGCGACGGAAGAACGTTTGATCGCCGCTCTCTACGCCAGTTTCATGGACGCCGACCAGGTCGAGCGTCGGGGCCTGGAACCGCTCCAAGCCGATATCGCCGCCGTCGCCGAAGCCGACAAAGTGACCTTGGCTAAGGTCATCGGCCAACTCGAACGGACCGGGGTGGGGGGCCTGTTCGACACCTGGGTCGACAACGATCCCGGCCAGCCGACGCGCTACATCGTCAACCTCAGCCAGGGCGGCCTCGGCCTGCCCGACGAGGCCTATTACCGGGAAGACCAGCACGCCGAAATCCGCCAGCATTACGTCGGTCACGTGGCCGCCATGTTGGACTTGGCGACCGCCGGTGACGCCAACCCGGTCGG
>JAISGZ010000197.1 GCA_031262845.1 Propionibacteriaceae bacterium
TGCCATTGGCGATGTATTCAACCCGGTCGGAGCCAGTCGTCGGCCAGCGGTCTTGGTTCAAGAAATCAACCTCGATACCCGCTGGAATCGGTCCCAGGTGAGCGACCAGGTCGGCCTGATCGCGATACGGCAACCAGACCAGCATCAGCAGGGCTCCCCCGCCGAGGCCAATTCCGTGGCTTCGGATGGCGCCACGGCCGCCGCCGCTGCCAGCGAAACCGGGCGCCGCACCGGATAACCGGCTTGGCCGAGGGCTTGCTGGACTTCAGCCACGGTGATCTGGCCGTAGTGGAAGACACTGGCCGCCAAGACGGCATCGGCCCCGGCATCGGCCGCGTCAACGAAATCCGACACCTGACCGGCGCCGCCAGAGGCAATCAGCGGCACTTGCGTGATCGCCCGGACGGCCCGGATCATCTCCAAATCAAAACCGGCGGTCGTGCCGTCGGCGTCCATTGAATTGAGGAGAATCTCCCCCACCCCCCGGTCGACAGCTTGCTTCACCCAAGCCAGCGCGTCGAGGCCAGCCGACTGACGGCCGCCGTGGGTCGTGACGCCGAAGCCAGATGGCTGATTGACTTCACGCCGGGCGTCGACCGACAAGACCAGAACCTGATTGCCGAAACGGGCCACGATCTCGTTGATGACCTCCGGCCGCCGGATCGCCGCCGTGTTGATACTGACCTTGTCGGCGCCGTGGCGCAGGAGCGCGTCAACATCTGCCACCGAGGCCACGCCACCGCCGACCGTCAGCGGAATGAAGATCGTCTCGGCACAACGCTGAACCATCTCCCGGGTCGTCGCCCGGCCCTGATGGGAAGCCGAAATATCGAGGAAAGTCAGTTCGTCGGCGCCCTCATCGCCGTAGCGGCGGGCCAAAGCCACGGGATCGCCGGCATCACGCAGTTGTTGGAAGTGGACCCCTTTGACAACCCGTCCAGCGTCGATATCGAGACACGGAATCACCCGGATAGCGACAGACATGGCACTCACACTAGTGGACCGGGTCAACCGTGGTGGCCACCTTGACATCAGGCGGTTGCCCCATCAAACCGTCGGCTCGGATGATGACACGGCCCGATCTGGTCCGAAAGGAGCCTGAGGCGAGCGACCGTCGGATCAAATCAGATCGTCGGCCTGGATGATGACGCCGCGGCGCAAACTGCGGACCAGATCGCGGCAGGCGCTGGCCAGTGGACCGGTCCGGAGGGCGTCGGCGATCTGACCGGCCAAATCCATCGTCTGGCGAATCCAGCGGACGAAATCACCAGCCGTCAAGTCACTCTGATCGAGCACGAACGCCAAGTCCGCGCCTTGAGCCCAGCGGTACGCAGTCAAGGCGAAGCCAGGTTCGAGATCGGGCCGCGGATCGAGCCGGAAATCTCGTTCGACCTGGGCCACCTGGCGCACGATCCGGCGCAGTCCGGTCAAGGCTCGGCCACTGGCGGCGTCGGGCATCGGTGGGATCGGCCGCCGGTCCCGCAGGCGAGATTCGAACACCAACGTCGACAAAACCGCCGCCAAGGCCGGACCGCTGAGATCGGTGAAGATGCCGGCTTGAATCGCTTCAGCCACCACCAGGTCCTGTTCGCCGTAGATGCGGGACAACATCCGACCTTGGTCGGTCACGATGACAAGGTCAGGATCGGCCCGCCCGGTATCGGTCGAGTCGGCCACATCGGCGGTCGCGGCTGGGGCCGAAACCAGACCGGAGTCTTCGAGCCAGTCGCTCAGTTGCCCGGATTGGAGGTAGCCCAACGACTCCAAAACGCCGCTGACCCGGTCAAACCGTTCGACCAAAGCCTGAGACCGATTTCGGCCGCGACTACCCCGGGCCCGGTCGGTTTGAAATTGAGCGAAACTGCGATCAAGTAGGTGGCGGGCCTGATCACTCCCGAGCGAGCCGATCAGATTGACGACCATGTTGGCCGTCGGGTTGAAGGCCGAGCGCAGTGGGTAGGTCCGGCGGGCCGCCAGTCCAGCCAGCGCCCGGGGATCCAAACCGGGTGCCCAGGCGACAACGGCGTGGCCTTCGACATCGATGCCCCGGCGGCCGGCCCGGCCGGTCAACTGGGTGTATTCACCGGCCGTGATGTCGACGTGTGACTGGCCGTTGTATTTGACGAGCCGTTCCAGGACCACCGTCCGGGCCGGCAAGTTGACCCCCAAGGCCAGTGTCTCGGTGGCGCAGACGACGTGAAGCAGACCTTGCCGGAAGGCCTCTTCGACGGCCTGTTTAAAGATCGGCAGTAGCCCGGCGTGGTGGGCGGCCAACCCGCGAGCGAAGGCCTCTCGCCAGTCGTCGTAACGCACAGCCCCTAAATCCGTACGCGACAGGTTGTCGGCGGCTTGATCGGCGATCGCCAACAAGGCCCGGCGCTGGCTGCCGCTGGTCAGCCAGACATCGTCGGCCACGAGGTGTTTGATGGCCAGGTCACAACCGCGGCGCGAGAAGATAAAGAAAATCGCCGGTAATAAGTGGTGTTGTTCCAGGGCCCGGACGATGTCAGCTCGGCGGGGGGTCAGACGTGACTGGTTGGCAAAACGCCCGGCACTGGCCCCACCAAAGGCCCCGGAACCGTAAGAAACCTGACGTTTACCCTTGCCACTGCGCCCGCGTGGCCGCCGTGAGTCATCCCGCAAACCCCGGCTTTCCTGCTTCGCCAACGTGATCAGCTCGGGGTTGACTCGAGGTGTGACCGCCATTTGTTCCGTCATTTGGTCCGTCGCCTCGGCTGGCGCCGCTTGGTAGAGGTCGTACAAGCGTCGGCCGGCGAAAACGTGTTGGAACAAGGGCACCGGCCGGCGTTCGCTGACGATCGTCTCCATCGAACCCCGGACCTGGGTCAGCCAGTCGCCAAACTCCTCGACGTTGGAAACCGTGGCCGACAGGGCGACCAGCCGGACGGACGGTTCGAGGCTGAGGATGACTTCTTCCCAAACCGGTCCCCGAAAACGGTCGGCCAGATAGTGAACCTCGTCCAGGACAACGTAGTCCAAACCCTCCAGCGTGGCGGAGCGGGCGTAGTTCATATTGCGCAGGACTTCGGTCGTCATGACCACGATCGGAGCTTCGCCATGAACCGTCTGGTCACCCGTCAGCAGGCCGACTTGATCGGCTCCCCAGACCGCCGCCAAGTCGTGGTATTTCTGGTTCGACAAGGCCTTGATCGGAGTCGTGTAGAAGCATTTACGGCCCGACTGACGGGCCAGGAAGACGGCGAATTCACCGACCACAGTTTTCCCGGCACCGGTTGGGGCGGCCACCAAGACGCCCGTGCCCGCGGCCAGCCGACGACAGGCTTCTTTTTGGTAGTCGTCAAGAGGAAAGTCGTAGCCAGCTTGGAATTGGGCGACAACATCAACCGGCTCGGACACCATCGTTCATCACCGCGGCTTGCGCCAGCGCGACAACGGCCGGTCGGGCGGCGCGAATAGGGTCAGGGCACCTGGTACGACTTTGATCAGCAGCGGCACCTGGCCGAGGGCCTCGCCGTCGGCCATCCCGTAGAGCCCATCGCCGTCGACGACGACTTCCGTGGCCTCGAGGAATTCGCAGGCCGGATCCTTGACGAAGCGGCCCGTGAACATCGTGGGCAGCAACCGGATCAAGGTCAGCCGGGACACGGGATGACAGATCATGAGGTCGAGCCGGCCGTCGGTCGGGCGGCCGTGGGGGGCGATTTTCATCCCGCCGCCGAAATAGGGCACGTTGGCGATGGCGATGAACATGGCTTTGAGTTGGCGTTCTTGACCGTCGATGACGAGCCGGTAAGGCAACGGCTTGAAGCCCTTGAGCTCCCGCAGGGCGGCCAAAGCGTAGGCCAACGATCCCCAGAACTGGGGCATGGCGTTCCCGCGGCGCGAGACCCGGGCGTCGTAGCCCGTCGAGACGACACAACCAACCCATTCGTGGGTTTGATCGCGGGCCAAGCGGCCGGTCACGGAACTGAGGTCGATGGCTTTGGTGTGACCGCCGGCGATGACCCGGGCGGCGGCCACCGGGTTCAACGGCAGACCGACTCCTCGGCAAAAATCGTTCCCTGTACCAGCGGGAATTGCCCCTAGTGGCACGCCGGTCTGGGCGGCGGCGTTGAGACCCAGATGCATCATGCCGTCGCCACCCATGACGACCAGGGCGTCCCGGCGCTCGGCCGGCTGTGACGCGGCCGCTTCAACCGCCGTTCGACAAGCTTCCTCTGCATGTGACTGGCTGCGGGCTCGGATGACTTTGACGGTTCCTTCGGGCAAGCCCTTGAACAGTTCCTGCATCACCCGGGGCAAGACGCGACCGGCTTTACCCCGCCCGGCAGACGGGTTGACGACCAGGGTCGTCAGAGAGTTTCCACTGGGTTTCAACGTTTTCATCACTACCGGACCTGGCTGTCTTGAGTTTGACCGGAGCGAATCGGATCGGCCGAGGACCGAGTCATCTCCCAACCCGGCGGCCGCGACCACGGGTTGGCCTGGCCAATCCGATCCAGCCAACTGGCGCGGGCCGTCATCTGATCAAGCCGCTGGCCGACATCCGCCATCAGTTGGCGGCCGGCGCGCCGCAGAAACAAACCAGCCGCGACGATGATGACCAGACCGACCACCACAGCTCCCACGAGCAGACCCCAGATCACAAGCTGATCGTAGCCGTTCCGGCCCCGATGGCTCAGTTCCCGTCGCCCTACCCGAGTCGTCGGCCAACCGCCGGACAGATGTAGTTGCCGAAGTAGTTGCCAGAACTGTCACCGTTTTCTGCCGCCCCACCATCGGGAACTGTGCTAACTCGACACTAGCGACTGTGCTAAATGTGCATTAGAGGCTGTGCTAAATCGTCATTAGAAACTGCGCCGAACAATCGTTATTTACAGGGGAACATGACCTTCCCCCTAGGCCCCAAGCTGTGGGCCATGCCCATTGCCGCGTTGTGGCGTCCGGCTTAAACACTTTCTATCCGCTATTAAGCAGGAACTGGAATTCCATCTACCCTGTTGGGTAGGCGTTTGACAAGCGGTATCGCAGTCCTGTTGGGCGGCTCACAAATGAGCAACTTGCATTGTGATAGAAATTGATTACAGAAATCATCATCCCTAGTCTGCAGCAACAAAGACTTCACCACATTACTGATCACAAGGCGACTTTCTCACACCCCAGCCCGACGATACTGGTGAAGCGTCGCGAATCTCCACCTTTGTTGTAGTGGCTCATACGGTACTGAGGATGGTCGCTGCCCAGAAGACGGCAGCGCGAATCGCCTAATCCATAACAGTTGTTGTCTAGACGCCGGCGGCACCGGTCCAGTACCGGCCACAAGCACGAATTTGCAGGGAGCAGGATTGCGATTTGAGTTGAATACATATTGCAATAAGTCGTACAGAATCATTGCAGAACGATGTGTAAAACTGTTGCATAATCGAGTATGGTTACCTCGTGGAGTACTTGCAACGAGTGGTTGATCAGCAACTAAGCCATTGGCTCGGAGCCTTAGGTGGGGTACTCATCCAGGGTCCTCGGGCTTGCGGGAAGACTGCGACGGGTCTCCACCAAGCACGCAGCGCAATCCGCTTTGATCAGTCGCCTGAGCTGGTGCGTTTAGCCGAGTTGGCTCCCGGGGACCTACTTCAAGGAGAGACCCCGCGTTTGATTGATTAGTGGCAGTTGGCCCCGTCAATCTGGAATGTCATCCGCCACGAGATTGATGATCGCCAAGCTGTTGGCCAGTTCATCATCTCGGG
>JAISGZ010000208.1 GCA_031262845.1 Propionibacteriaceae bacterium
CTCGAAGTCTCCCCACTCACGGTCTCCCCACTGGCCGCCGCACCGTCCTGCGACCGCCACGCAGCCAGCGCTTGCCCGACAGGCGACAGTCGCACCCCACCCAGGGCCTGGTCGAGCCGCCGCCGCACCTCAGCCGCATCCGGCCGGTCCAGTCGCCGCTCGTCGTCACGAAAAGCTCTCACAGCCTGACCATGGGCCGGCCGAACCTGTTTCTGTCACCCCGTCAGTGAATTGGGGATAACTTTTCACCTGCGCTGAGACCTGTGTATGACCTCACGACGACGCCCTCATGAGATTTGATGTCGAACTTTCTGAACCCTGGATACCTCCTGCCACTGACAGCAGGACCGCCCGATCCCACAGGTTTCTCGATTCATTCAACACTCAGTTCAATCAACCACCGAAAACCGTTTGCTCAGCACCGTGTTGGTCCCGCAACTCCACCAGTCAATTGGCCGGTGCTGAAGCGACATCCATCAACCGATGCCAGACCATCAAACCGATCCGTCAATCGACTCCCGCACACCACCTACCCAGCCGTACCCGCTAACCACTGCCCCGTCAGCGACTGGGGCACGGCGGCCACTTGAGCCGGCGAACCGGCGGCGACGATCTGGCCACCGGCCTCACCCGACCCGGGACCCATATCCATGAGATAGTCACAGGCCGCGATCAGATCAAGGTCGTGTTCAACCACAACGACCGTCGCCCCGGCGTCGATCAGGCGATCAAAGACACCGACCAGAACCCCGACATCGCGTGGATGCAAGCCGACTGTCGGCTCGTCGAAGACAAACAAGCTGCTGTGTTGCGACCGGTGCAATTCCGACACCAGTCGTAGCCGTTGGGCCTCGCCACCGGATAGTTGCGGGGTTGACTCGCCCAAGGTCAGATAGCCCAATCCGACCTGGGACAAGAGCGCCAATTTCGCCACAATGCCCGCTTCGTCGGCGAAAAAATCCACCGCTTGTTCGCACGTCAGCTGCAAGACATCGGCGATATTCCGGCCGTGGTATTGGTACGCCAAGACGGGTTTGGCGTAGCGATGCCCACCACATTCGGGGCAGGTGATGCGGACATCGGGTAAGAACTGGACGTCGAGCGAGACCTCGCCGATGCCCCGGCAGACCGGACACCAGCTACCTTCCGTGTTGTACGAAAAAAACCCCGCTGACAAGGACTTAGCTTCCGGCAGTGAAGCGAACAAGCCCCGTATTTGGTCGAACACCCCGGAATAAGTCGCCAACGTCGACCGGGAATTCTTACCGATCGGGGCCGAATCGACGGAGATGACCCGGCGAATCGGCAGTTTCGCCGCCGACTCCGCCTCCGATCCGGTTGAGAGAGAGGTTGAGGAAGAGTCAGCTTGAGCCTTCGCCGACTTCGAGCGTGTCGTCGGCTGAAACTCCAGGCTCCGGATGTGGCTGGGTAAAGGCTGGTGGTTCAACCGGGCTTGAACAGCCGGGACCAGTGACTCGATCACCAACGTGGTCTTACCGGAACCCGACACCCCCGTCAGGCCGATCAGACCGCCGATCGGGAAGACCGCCCGGACGTCATGGACCGTGTGTAACTCGGCCACGCTCAGTTCAAGTGCCCCCCGGGGATAGGTTTCCGGCTGGCTGAATTCGGGGCGGGGAGTCCGCGGCACGGCTTGTTCGGTTCCAGCCAGGAAACCGCCGATCACTGTCGTTGGACTGGCGATGACATCCGCCACCGAGCCCTGATTGATGACCTGGCCACCGTGTTCACCGGCGTCCGGACCGATCTCGATCAGATAATCGGCGGCCTGGAGGACTTGTTCGGAATGGTCGACCACGACCGCCGAGTTACCGTCCGCCACCAAGCCCCGGATAACGCCGATCAGGCCGTGAACATTGGCCGGATGCAAACCAATCGACGGTTCATCGAGGACGTAGAGCACGCCCGTGGTTTCACCGCGCAGAGTCCGCGCCAGGTGAATGCGCTGGAGTTCACCAGCTGACAAGGTCGAACCGGCCCGGTCGAGTCCGAGATAGCCCAAACCAAGTTCTTCCAGAGGTCTGATGGCGTCGGCCCATTCACCACCCAACCGTTGAGCCAAAGGTGCCACCGAGTCTGGCGTGACGGTCGGCAAGGACAGGGCGAACTGCCGCAATTGCGTCAGTGTCCGTTGGGAGAGTTGAGCGATGTTGTAGCCCGCCAACAGCGAGGAGCGGGCTTGTTCAGAGAAGCGGGAACCCCCACAGGCCGGACAGACGGTCAGATGGTAGAACTTGTCGAGCCGCGCCGCGCCCTTCTCGGATTTAGCTTTGGCCAGGGCTTTTTCAACCGCTTGGAAGGCGTTTTCATAGGTCACGTTCAAGTCGAAAGCACCGCCGTTACGGGACCCGACAACCAGCCGACGTTTGACTTCCGGGCCGTGAAGAACGATGTCGCGTTCCTGATCGGTCAAGTCTTCGAACGGCACGTCGGTCCGCACGCCCAACTGGGCTACGACTTGAGGCATGAACTGCTTGCCGAAGAACATCCACGAAGCGACGGCGTGTTCGTCGATCGTCTTCGTCGGGTCGGGAATCAGGGTGGCCGGGTCGAGCGCCCGGATTTCGCCGGTCCCGCCACAGGTCGGACAGGCCCCAGCCGAATTGAAGGCAAAACTTTCCGCCCCGGGGGCCTCAAAGACCGCCCCACAGGTCGGACAGGTCAACTGCCCACTGGCCGCCACTTCAAGCGACGGTGGCACCATGTGACCATTCGGACAACGGTGTTCACCCAGCCGTGAAATCGCTAGCCGGATGACATTGAGCACCTCACTCAGAGTCCCGACCGTCGAGCGCACGCCCGGCACCGGTGGCCGCTGCCGCAAAGCCACGGCCGAGGGAATGTGGCGCACCTGATCGACTTCGGCCCGACCTGGCCCCGTCAGCCGCCGGCGGGTATAGGTACTGAGAGCTTCGAGGTAACGCCGCGCCCCTTCGGCGTATAACACGCCCATGGCTAGCGATGATTTCCCCGACCCGGAGACGCCGGCGATACCGACGAAGTGGCCCAGTGGCACGTCAACTTCGATGTCCCGCAGATTGTGGACCCGGGCGCCTCGAACCTCAATCGCCCGGGGTGGGTCCGGTCGAACCTCCGAGCCGGTGGAGGAGCCGGTGGCAGTGGCCCCGGCAGCAGCGTCGGCCTGGCCAGCGGCCTTAGCCCGACCACGTTTTGAGGTCACGTCAGCGGTCGTAGCGGTTTCAGCGGATATTTCATCAGGCAGCACCAAGTCATTGTCTCGCCTGGACCAGACGGCCGAGTCACCGGCCGGGTTCAGAACGATTCGGCCGCTGCGGGCAACGCCTAATCACGGTCCTGCCGCTGCTCCCGAGCGACGCGGTACACCGCCTCTGAACCCGCTCAACCACGTCGAGTCAGGCTGAAATCTCCCGCAAATGAGCCTCCGGAAAAACCACGTGGTACTCGTGGTCTTAGCACCGGTAACCCTTGAACTGCCCTCCCGCGAGAGCAACCTTCGCCCTAGCCAACCTCACTTAGCCGGCACGATCGAAACCATCTTGGGCGCCCGGACGATGACCTTGGCCACGGCCCGCCCGTCCAGGGCCCGTTGGACGTTCTCATCGGCCAAGGCCATAGCTTCGGCATCGGCGTCGGTGATATCGGCCGGCACGGTCAACTTGGCCCGGATTTTGCCTTGGACCTGGACGACCATGGTGGCGGCCTCGGCGGCCCGCAACTGGGGATCGATGGTTGGCCAGGTGGTGTCCGCGATCGACGGCGGCTGACCAAGTTCCTGCCACATCTCCTCGGCCACATAGGGCGCCACCAGCGACAAACCGATGGCCGTGAATTCGGCCGCTTCCCGGACCGCCGGATCGGCCGGGCCGACGCCCGTATCGATGGCTTTCCGGGTGGCGTTGACCAGCTCCATGAGGCGGGCGACGACGACGTTGAAACGCCGGATTTCCAGCAGATCGGTGATCTCTCCCATAATTCGGTGAGTGACGCGGCGGACGGCCTGGTCGCCGGTCGCCGGATCGGCTCCGACCTCGCTCGTGACATCGGCCGCCAAACGATAAGCCCGCTGCAAGAAGCGCACGGTCGCCGCCGCCGAGACATCAGCCCAGTCGATATCGTCCTCGGGCGGGCCGGCGAAAACCATCGTCAGCCGGACGGCGTCGACGCCGAACTCGTCGATCTGCGCCCCCAGATCGACCCCATTACCAAGCGACTTCGACATCGCCTTGCCCTGGTTGATGACCTGACCCTGGTTGAGCAGCCGCTGGAACGGCTCCTGAAAGTCGATCAAGCCGAGATCGAACAAGACCTTGGTGAAGAAGCGGGAGTAGAGCAGGTGCAAGATGGCGTGCTCGACACCACCGACGTACTGATCAACCGGCATCCACTTGGCTACCTCGGCCGGGTCAAAAGCCGCCTTCTCGTCTTGCGGCGAGCAGTAGCGGTAGAAGTACCACGACGAGTCGACGAAGGTGTCCATCGTGTCGGCGTCCCGTTGAGACGGCCGGCCGCAAATCGGGCAAGGCACGTTGACCCAGTCGGTGGCCGCCGCCAGCGGTGACGTGCCTTGTGGGGCCAGCGCCGCCCCCCGTAAATCCGGCAGTTCGACCGGCAGTTGGTCCTCTGGCACGGGCACGGCGCCGTGTTCCGGGCAGTGGATGACCGGGATCGGGCAGCCCCAGAACCGTTGCCGGGACAACAACCAGTCCCGCAACCGGAACGTCACCGTGGGCTCACCGACCTCGTCCGCCGCCAATTGGGCGTTGATGCGGGCGATGCCCTCGGCCTTATTGGCCAGCCCGTCGAGCAGGCCGGAATTGACGTAGACACCATCACCGGCCGTGGCGACACCGGTTTGAGCCGGGTCACCCTCGCCCGTGTCGATCACCATCGTGACCGGCAGATCGAAGGCCCGGGCGAAGTCCAAGTCGCGTTGGTCGTGGGCCGGAACGGCCATGATGGCGCCCGTACCGTACTCGGCTAAGACGTAGTCAGCGGCCCAAATCGGAATCGAATCGCCGTTGACGGGGTTGATCGCGTAACGTCCCAGGAAGACCCCAGTCTTCGGCCGTTCGGTCGATTGGCGCTCGATTTCTGTGGCTTGTTTGGTGCGTTCGAGGTAGGCCTCGAATTCGGCCCGCTGATCGTCGGTCACGAGTTCTTGGGCCAGGTCGGCGTCGGGCGCCACGACCATGAAAGTGGCGCCGAAGAGGGTATCGGGCCGGGTCGTGAAAACCGTGATCGGTTCGGTTCGTCCGGGCACCGTGAAACGGACCGTGGCGCCGGTCGAACGGCCGATCCAGTTGCGCTGCATCGCCAGCACCCGGTCCGGCCACTGGCCTTCCAGAGCCGTCATATCGTCGAGCAGCCGCTGGGCGTAATCGGTGATCCGGAAATACCACTGCGTTAACTGCCGTTTCGTCACCGTCGTCCCACAGCGCTCGCACACCCCTTGGACGACCTGTTCGTTGGCCAGCACGGTTTGGTCCTTCGGGCACCAGTTGACGTAGCTGGCTTTGCGATACGCCAGCCCCCGACGGTAGAACTGGAGAAAGAGCCACTGGGTCCAGCGGTAATACTCCGGATCGGAGGTGTGAAGCCGGCGCGACCAGTCGAAACTCAAGCCGTAACGATGGAGCGAACGGGCCTGGGTGTCGATGTTGGCGTAGGTCCAATCGGCCGGGTGGGCGTTGTTCTTGATGGCCGCGTTTTCGGCCGGCAAACCGAACGAGTCCCAGCCGATCGGGTGAAGAACGTCGTAGCCGCACAGTTTCCAGTAGCGGGCAATGACGTCACCCATGACGAAGGCTTCGGCGTGGCCCATGTGAAGATCACCCGACGGGTAAGGGAACATGTCGAGCACGTAACGCCGGGGCTTCGAACCGTCGTCGAGCGGGCGGAAGGTCGAATGATCGGCCCAGTAAGCCTGCCACTTGGTTTGGGCGGCGGCCGCATCGTATTGCCGCCGGTTCGGTTCCTCAGCCACGTTGTCATCTCCCGCTCTAGTTCGTCCGGCTGATTCTAGTGGCCTGTCGCATCTTGAATGTCGGGTTACTCGTGGTGACCGGTGGGATGGCCAGCCAGGCGAAGGAACCGGTAGTGGACCTAATGGCGACGACAACAACGCCGCTGGGTGCCGAGAATGCGACATTCAGGCGCGACAGACCACGAGTCCGGTCCCGCTATTCTGAGGGCGCTATGACTCAGTCCCCTTGGCCGGCCCCCCCGCCTGGCCCGCAACAACCAGCCATCGCCCGCTACGCCACCCCCAAAAGGCCGAGCGGATTATTGATTCTGCTGGTCGCCCTGCTCGTCGTCGTGGCCGGAGTGGTGATCGTCACGACCGCCGTCGGCCCAGCCGAGGAGGCGACCGAATCGCCCAGCTCTTCGAGCGCCATCAGTAGTGCGCCCCAACGCAGTGGCGGCAGCACCATCGACCAAGCCGGTGTCACGGGCTATTGGCGCATCACGTCAACTCGCTGGGGCAACGATTCGGTCACGGTTTACCTCGAAATCGACGTTGACAGCGGCATTCTGGCCTGTGAGTTTTACGCCTTCGTCGACGAAACGGCCGAAATTCTGGTGCCGGTGGCGACGACCAATCAGTCCTTGACCGGCGTGGTCTACGTCAGCCCCGGCCAAACCCTGACCGGCGAGCTGACTTTCCGCACCAGCCGGACCGACTTGACCCTGATTATGAACGACGGCAGCGTCCAGTTATCGGCTTTACCGATCAAAGCCTGATTTAAGGCCGGTCTTTTTCGTCGCCCCAGCCGGTCCACCATGACACCAGCAGTTAAGACTTGGCAAGCCTTTTCAGGCTGTTCGAAAAGCACTGGCGAACCTTCGCCAGCCCTGTGGATAACCCATGAGTTTTCCACAGATTGGGTCACGATCAACACAATTGATCGGCCAGAGGCCATAGTCGGGTTATGACAATCTCACCGCTCGTTGCCACAGCCGCCGCGCCGCCTCTGTTACGTATCCGCGAACCGGACAGCCTGATTGCGGCCGTGCCTCATCTGTTGGGTTTTACTCCCGAGCAATCGCTGGTCGTCGTCTTGATCGATGACACCGATGTCGTCGTCGTCGCTCGTTACGACTTGGCTCAGGTGGCCGCGGCCAAAGCGGCCGAATTGTTCATGGGACTGCTCGTTCAAGGGCGCCAACACGGCGCCACCCGGGCCGTGGCGTTGCTGTATGGCCCCTTTCTCCGGGCCCGGCGGGTCTATCAGGCGGTGCGCCGCGGCTTGGGCCAGTGGCTCGACTTCTGTTTGGTGGTCGACCTCGACCAAGACTGTTGGTGGCCGGGGACGGCCCGGCCAACCGATCCGGGAATACCCCTGAAGCCCAATCCGTCGGTCGAGGCCTGGGCCCGGCGGCACGATTGGGAGCCGGTCGGTCGGCGCGACCAGTTGGGAGATGAATTAGCGCCACCCCGGGGTAGCCAAGAAGATCGGCTGATCGCTGTCTGGGCGGGTATCGCGGCCGAACTGCCAGCGACCGAGTCGGCCACGACCTGGTCGCGTTACTTGGCCGCCCCGACCGCCGACTGGTCCGAAGCCGACTTTGTCACCGCCGCTCAGCTGGTTCACCGGCCTGAGCTGCGAGACCAGCTGTGGCTCGCTCTGACGACCGAGAAGGCCGATGATTACTTCGCCTTCTGGTCTCAAGCGGTTCGCTGTACGCCGCTGGAACACCGGCTGCTGCCGCTGGCCGTGGTCGGGTTGATCGCCTGGCTGAGTGGCCGCGGTGGTTTGTTTTCGGTCTGCCACGAGGAATGCCTAACGCTGGCGGCAACCGGACCGGTGGTCGATTTGTTGACTTTAATCCGTCGCCACTACGTCCATCCGGAGATGTGGTCGATTCTCAAACACTCAGCCCAGGCTGCCGTCGATGGTCACCGGATTCTGGCCGGCTAGGGTCGTCGGAGTTGTTTGGCGAAACACCAATCCCTGACTCAACACGGCTAGCTGGTAACGGTTGTTTCCTCACCGACCAATGAATTCCCGCCAACTACAGAGTTCTCAACCCAACGAATTCTCAGCCCAAAGAAGGGTCGTAACCCAAAGCCACCTCAAGACCCGTCAGTCCGCCCAACCCCAGTGGGGCCACAAGCAGCCCAGCGGTGGCGCCGAGTTGCGGGATCACCAGGGCGACCCGCAAATTCGAGCCTTCGACCGACAGATCGACCGACCCGGCTTCAGCGGTCAGAGGAATCGACACGGTTCCCGGAGTGGCTTCGACATCAGCCGAGCTGACCGGCGTGCCGTTATCGTCGCGATAGGTCAAGACCAACCGGGCGGCCGACTGACCAGGGTTCGTCACCACCAGGGAGGCGTCCTTGACCACCGGCAGCCGCATCCCCCCGGCCATGGCCGGCTGAGCCGACACCGAGGCCATATCGTTACCGGAAGTCACGACCAAGCTGGCGGTCAAGGGTTGAGCGACCCCATCTTCTTGGTAGGGCAGCGAATGCAGAACCAGGCCCATCGTCTCGCTCGACAAGGCCTGAGTCAGGTCGAGCAAGGTCGTCGTCTGAGGCCGGATGACAATACCCTCAGCGCTGGTTTGGGCGCCACCGGCGATCTCACCGGCGCCGGCCACGGGGATCGTGCCGCCGGAGCCGAGGCCGAGAACTTGGACCCGGGCGGTGGCGTCACCCCGGTTGGTAATGAACAACAAACGACTCGACCCCTCGCCGGCGCCGATGACATTCGGCACGCCGGGGATCACCAGGTCGGCGGCCGGCGCCACCGAGGTCTGACGCCAATCTTGGCCCAGTTCCCCTTGGCTGCGCAGCGAGGCCACGACCCGGCCGGTTTCGGCACGCAGTGCAATCGACACCGGCCGTTCCTGAACCACCCCGGCATCGCGGAAGAAAGTGTTGAGATCAATCGTCCGGGTTTCGAACCGGTTGATCGGAATTTGGCGCAGACCCGAGACCGGGATCGGCCCGGTTTCACCGATCACCGTGACCGTGACGCTGGCCGTTGTCTCATCGAGGTTGCTCAGCATCAAGGCACTCTGTTGGGCGGCCGTCACCCAGACGCCGTCCCACCAGCCGACGGCCGACGGTGGGGCACAGAACAACCCCACCAAGCGATCGTGCTGAACCGCCGTCGTCAGCACGCCCATCGACTGATCGCCGGTGACCTCGACCACCCCGGCGGGATCGGTGACGCTGAACCGATTGACCAGCTCGGACGGTGTTCCACCGACCGTTGACCAGGTCAATTGGTCGGCCACGCCGGTGACCGTGGTGGCGCCGAAGACGGGATCGCCGACCGGACAACCGACCGTCGTCTCACCGACTACGGCGACCACGGGATCGGGCACGACTCGGCCGGGCGCCAGCAGCGCCGTCACCAAGACGGCGGCCGCGATGACGGCCAAACCCAACGACCACCACGGCTTCAGCCGCTGCCAATCGAGCCGGTCCCACCACGACCGGGCCGGCAGCGAATGGGACGGTGAGGCCGGCGACGACTGTTGACCGCCGAGCGGTGGCAGCGTCGGTCCCCCCGGCGCTCCGCCACCAGCGCTGCCCGGCTGACCCGAACCGGCCGGGAAGGGCGGACGGGCGGTTGACAGAGCTGGATCCAAGGGTTTGAACGGTGAGGCGGTGGGCGGGCCGGGCTGAGCATTCGCCCCCCACTGGATGGGCCCGGTCGTCGGCTCTGACGACATCGGCGCCGTCTGCCCCGGCTGAGAATTCGGCGGGAAGCGGAACGAGCCGGTCGGCTGGTCCGGCGGCAGGGCCCGGCCCGGCAGTCGGACCGTGGCCTCGAAGTCACCGGCCGCCGCCGCCCGGAAAGGCTGGCCCGACGAGGCCGGCGAGGCGGCCGACGGGTCCCAGCCAGCTGGTTGATCGGGTGATTGCGGTGGCCGAGGGGGTACGGTCATGCGACTTCCTCCTGAGATGAGTCACCTTGGGCCCGCCGGGGCGACCGTGCGACCGCCGAACGGGCGGTGGCGCTGGGTAGCGCGAACAGGACGGCCAGGAAGCCCAGCACCAGCTGGACGAAGCGCCACGGCCGATGCTCGATCACCTGATTGATCTCGACCAGGCCACAACCGGCCGGCGTCGGTTCCGCCGACTGACCGGTGTCCGGTGACTGCGACTGGCAGACCTGAGCTTGGTCGAGTGAAAAAGCGGCCCGCCAATCCGGCGACTCGGCCGGCTCCAGCCGAACGCCGCCGACCGTCACGACCAGCCCTGAACTCGGCGGCTGGCTCAGCAAGAGCAACGCCTCGGGGCCGACTTGACCGACCCGGCAAGTCGCCTGACCGTCCTGACAGAGTGGACTTTCGGCCGGCACCAAGGACAGGGCCGACTCCGTGCCGCTGACAACCTGAATCGAGGTCGGCTCCGACAGCATCTGATAAACCAAGGTGGAGCCGTTATTCGACGTACTGCCGGTACCGAGCCCGGTGGCGGCTTCAAGGCTGCCGGCGGTATCGGGTTTGGGCGCGATGATAACGATGTAGCGCACACCCATGCGGGCCAATTCCGCGGTCATCGTCTCGTCGAACCGGCCGACCTCGATCTGGGCCACGATCTGCTGCGCCCGCTGCCAGGCCTGCGGCGACGCCAAGGCCCCGCTGCGGGCCTCACCGGCGCCCCAACTCGGCCGGCCACCGGACCGGATCGACCACCGCGTGCGGTCGCCCGCCTGATCGACGATCAGGCTGCTGACACCGTAGATGACTTCACCTTGGGCGACGAAATACGGAATTCGGGGATCCTCACCGCGCGTCACCTGGCGGACGCCACCCCAGGCCCACCAGACCAAACTGATCCCGACCGCCACCAGCACCACCACCGACAACACCCCGACCAAGGCCTGGGCCAGCCCGAAATCGCGACTGACCAGCTTGTCGCCTTCGTTGAGATAAGCCGCCACGACGCCGAGCAGAACCGCGAAACCGATCAACACCCATGGTGCGGCATCCGGCATCGAGCGGGACGTGTCGATCGTGATCGTAAAGCGTGACAAGGCCACACCAACCGTCAGACAGACAAAGCCACCGACCACACCGGCCCGCAAACGGGGCACCCGGATCATGGCCACGATGGCCGCCACCCAGATCAGGCCGAAAACCACAGCGCTGATCCACAGCGGCGGCAGGCCACCGGCTTGAATCCGGCCCAGCAGCAGTTGCCAGGCGGGCGTAGTCGTGGTCTCACCGAGCAGCGGCGACGGCGCCGTCAACAAGCGGCCGGGCGAGTCCAACAGCAAGCTCCAGAGCCAATCGCCCCACATCACCAGCGGGATGAAAACCGCCACCCCAGCCCGAATCCAGCTGAGAGTGCCACCACCGGCCCGGAACACCGTCACGGCCACGGCCACCGCCGCCGGCAGCCACAACACCGGCACCATCGGCACGACCATGATCAAGGCCACGGCCACGCCGGCCGCCGGCTGCCAGCCTTTGACGCCGCTGACTTGATCGGACCAGCGTGACAACCAGACGACGAAGAACGGCAGCAAGACCGCCAACACCGCCAGCCACAACTCGCCCCGGTTGAAGCCCCCGAGCAGCATCGGCACGAGTGCGTAGAGCAGCGCCAAAACCCAGCTCATGCGCTTATGTTGACCCAGATGGTGGCGCAGATACCAGGCCGCCACCAGGCCGGTCAGCGGCACCGACAGGAACAGCAAACCGACCACGAACCAGTTCGGGCGCACGAACAGAATCGAACAGACCGCCTCCAGCAACAGCCACGGCGCTGGTGCGGCTTCACCGCCGGCCGGCGACGCCAGGGCGGTGTGGAAAGCCTCGACCAAGGTGTCCGGCGCGGCCAGCAGATGTTCGGCCCGGACCGGGCCGACGGCGAACAAGGTCCGGCCGGCGATCAGGCCAGTAACCACCACCACCAGGGCCCAGACCCAGCGCGGAATCCGCTGCGGCCGGTCGTTGGCCCGGGATTCGAACTGGTCACCCAGCAAGTCGTCGAGCAGCAAGTCCTGTTCCTGGCCACTGCCGACGGCGCTGCGGATCATGTCGCCGATGGTGTGGAAGAAAGACACGAAAGCCGACCACCATGGTGGCCGCAGACGGTCGATCCGCTGCTCCAACTCCGGTCGGGTGTCGATCCGGGCCAGGCGCCGCCGTAACCGCTGCACCCGGGTGCCGCTACGGACGAAGTCACTAACGGCTTCGATTTCGTCCCGGGCTTGGTCAGGGGCTTTGTCGAGCAGGAAACCAAGCGCCCGCAGCAGAGCCGACAAGACCAGTTTGAGCCAGGTCAAGATGGCCCGGACACCGCTGGCGTGGGCGGCCACCAGCCGCATCCCCATGAGCCGGTCCCAGGCCGTCTCCGACCGATGGTGGGAGGCCGCGATCGTGCCGACCCGCCGTTCCGAACGACCGGCCTGGTGGTGCGTGAACTGGGCCGTCGGGCAGGTCATGACGCTGTAACCGGCCAAATTGGCCCGCCAACCCAAATCCAGGCCGTCACGGTAGCTGGGGATCGTCGAGCTGAAGCCGTGAAGGGCGTCGAAAGCTGTTTGACTAGCTAAGACGCCACAGGTCGAGCCACCCAGCGTGGCGGTCGGCTCATATTGTCCCTGAGCTGCTTCGCCCGGATCAATCGTCAGATGACGGCGGCCGGTACCCGAGATCGACGAGCCCAGCTCCAAGGTCAACGGCGTGTGTCGCCGCCGGGTCGGCCGAACCAACAGCGGGTAGGCCAAGGCCAAACGTGGAGTCCTCAAGGCGAAGGTCAACAATTCGGCCAGCGCGTTGGGATCGGGCGCCGCGTCGTCGTGTAAAAACCACAGCCACTGGTTGCCGGGCGGGAATTCGACGCTGGCCCGGGCGACCGATTCACCGAACGACGCGGTCGCCAAACCCGGCAACAGCCGGTCGATGATCCCGGACCGGCGAGCCGCTTCGAGCAACTGGGCGGAACCGTCGTCTGATTGATTGTCGACCGCGATGATCAGGCTGGGCCGCAACACCAAACGCGATAAGGCGGTCAGCGTATCCGGCAACCAGTCGGCCCCGTTACGGACCACGAGCACCGCCGTCACGCGCTGGCTTCGCACGTCGACGGGCGCTTGCTCTGGTTTATCGATTAGCCAGCGACCAGTCTCGCTCAGGCCCACATCCATATGTCCGCTCCGGCACTCAACCCATCGG
>JAISGZ010000072.1 GCA_031262845.1 Propionibacteriaceae bacterium
AACACGTTTACTGATAACACTACAGTTGGCGGCCTCTTCAACTTTGTCAGTACTAAGAACACAGGTTCTTTTATCTTCGGCCAAGCCTCAGCCTCAGGCCCGGACCCCAGTCTAGGTAATACATTTGCCCGTAATACCGAAACCGGCGCCGAGCGTGGAACGATTTTTAATCTTTCATTGAGTGGTACGGCTAGTCAGTTAGTGGTCGCAAATAATACTTTTGACACCAACTCGTCCACCACCGCAGGTCTATTCGTTGGCGTCACTGGCACAACGATCCCGCAACTGGTCGTCTCGGACAATACGTTCACGAGTAACACCGTCGCCACCGGGCTGTTCTTCTTTCAATCCACAGCGACTTTGGGAGCGGTCACGGTCACCGGGAACACGTTCACCGGCAATGTCACAACCGGCGACGGTTTGTTCGTCTTCGGGGGTTCGGGCACGGGCGTGAGCTCTTTCACGATGACCGGTAATCGTTCGGGAGCCGTCGACGACCCAACGACTCCCTTGGTCAACGAAACCAAACCCGGCGACACGACAGCTGCGACCTGGGTCAGTTTGGGGTCACCGACTTATGTCCTCGGCCTCGGACAAGTCACGATTACCGATAATCAACTACTCAATCAGACGATGACCAGCAGCAATAACAGCGCCTCGCTGATTCGGCTGCGGCCGACTGGCGGCACCTTCAGCAGCGCGACCAGTGCTAATCGAGCGGTCATCAGCGGAAATCGATTCACCTCCTCGACGGCCTCGGCCGCCGGGACCCGGGGTATTCATTTCCACGGCACGACGACCAGTAACTCGTCAACAACGGACAGTCGGTTAACGATTCAGTCCAATTTCTTCGACGGTTTTCAAGGTAACAGCATTGAATTTGTTGGTTCTGCCATGGTCGATACCCGTTTCAATACCTTCGGCTCGACCACAATCTCACAAGCCGGGACCAACAACGGTCAAACCGAGGAGACCTATGGTTCGGCCACCACGTCTCACATGGTCTCCAATGACACCGGGTCGAACCGCCAGGTGTTGACCTGGTATCCGACGCTGGCCTCGAATTTCCAAAATCACCAGTGCAGTTTGGACTTGACGATTACCCGGCCGACGGCGGCGAATAACAATCCGACGACAGGCAAGGTTTACTTGGATCTTTTCCAGACCAAGATCGATAGCGATGGTGACGGTTATGTTGATGGTGGCGGTAGTGGCGCCGATGGTCCGGGCAACGACGCCGAGCGTTTCCTCGGCTCGGTCGTGACCGACGCCACTCAGACTTCCGTGACGACAACCCTGGGCGACGGCGTCGTGGCTGGTGGCACGGATGTCCTCGATCTGATCCAAGACCTGGAATCGCTGTCGAATACCCGCTTGCGGGTTCAGACATCCTTTGTCGTCGGGACTGCAACCACGACAGTTGATGGTCAAACCGTGACTTCAGAGATCGTGGCCTCCTCGCAATACTCGCGCTGGATCGACGTCGGAGCCTTGGATTGCGTCTGGTACTTCACGAAGACGGCCTATGACTCGGACCCCACCGTGACCGATCCCCAGACCGGTAACCCGACCGCCACCGAGCTGGCCAACAACTCGGTCGTCGAGGCCGGTGACCTGTGGTGGGAGTACGCCATCGACCAGCAAACCTACGGTCCGCGCAACCCGATGCCCGTGACCGTGACCGATGATCAGAAAGCTTTGGTCGACGCGGCTGATCCCTCGGACGTGGCCGGGGACGGCAATGGTGGCGTGGTTTGTACGCCGGCGGTGGCCTTGAACACGATTGGGAAGTGTTACTGGCACCAGATCGTCAAGCCTTAGCGGCGCGCTTGGGGTCAGCTTCGAGGTCGAGTGGCGGCATCGGCTGCCAGTGCCGGTTACGCCGCAGCTGGCGGGCATCCCGCATCCCGCGGAACAAGGCCGGGATACCTTTCCGGAACGAATGGTCGACCAGCACGATCCGGGTCAGTTCCTTGGCCAGCGTCAGCAGGGTGCCGAAACCGAAAGCGAACCGGTGCCAGTCGCCGTAGCGGTCGAAATAGCGGGCCATGTAGCCGCGGTTGCGCATGATGTAGTAGCGGACCATGTCCGAGGTGCCGTTGAGTTTGCGGCTGCGGCTGAGCTGAGCCCGTTTGATGTCGCGGGTGCGGGCCAGGATGAACGTGTCGACGAGCGCCGGCTGGGTCACCTTGGACGCCAGGTAGCCGTACACGGCGTCGTCCCAATAGATAAAGAAACGGGGGTCGGGCAAGCCAATTTGCTTGATCACCTGACGGTGGAAGAGGCCGCCTTCGAAGCAAGCCGTATTCATCGGTAGCCAGCCCTCGGGGCCGAAATGATCGCGCGCCGCCGGGTTCGGAATACCGAGCCGGGTATTGAAATCGAACTGCCAATAGAACGGCGTGCCGTCAACGTTGTAGCGGCGGCCCTGGATGGCCTGGAAGCGCTGGGTCCACGGCTCCAGCCCGGCCAAAGCCTCGGGCAGGACTTCGACGTCGTCGTCCATCAGCCAGACCCACTCGGCGCCGGTCGCCAGAGCCCGTTCGACGCCTTGGTGGAAACCGCCCGAGCCGCCGGTGTTGGTCGGCGAGTAGAGGTCGATCAGAACGCCGGGGTCGAACTTCTGGGCCGCCTGAGCGATGACCGATTGGGTGTTGTCTCTGGAGGCGTTGTCGACGACGACGATATGTCCTGGCGGTTGCGGTAAAGCCGCCAAGGAGTCAAGTACCCGGCGCAGCAGCTCAGCCCGGTTGAAGGTCACGACGACGACCGCCAAACGTTGAGCGAAATCTCTTACCGCGTCGTCAGTCACGTCGGCAGTTTAGACGGTCGACTCCAATCGCACAGGATTTTCGCCCTGCCACGTGAGTCAGTCGTGTCGCGGCTTCGCCCCGGTGAAGCCCTGTGGCGGCCGGGATAACTAACGTTGATGAGTGCCGTTATTGACCGAGAATCAGTCACGTATCTTGCGGCAGATTGTCCACGTACCTAGCGGCAGATCGTCCACCGGTGCTGTCTGGCTAGGGGATTTAGGTTGAAGGTGGCGAGGAGGAAAGGGCGGAGAAAACGCCCGATAATGCCAAGGCGGTGGTGGCGAGAGCGAACCCTCACCACCACCGCCTCAGACGATGGGCCGGTTACCCGGCTGGACGTCAGTAGTCCATACCACCCATTTCGCCACCGGCCGGCATGGCCGGAGTCTTCTCCGGCTTGTCGGCGATAACGGCTTCGGTGGTCAGGAACAGAGCCGCGATGCTGGCGGCGTTTTGCAGCGCCGACCGTGTCACCTTGGCCGGGTCGATGATGCCGGCCTTGACCATCGGCTTGTATTCACCGGTGGCCGCGTCGAGGCCTTCACCGGCCGGCAGGTTGGCGACCTTTTCGGCCACGACCCCACCTTCGAGACCGGCGTTGACGGCGATCTGCTTGAGCGGCGCCGAGCAGGCCGACAGGACGATCTGGACACCAGTCGCCTCGTCGCCGTCCAGCTTCGGCAGCTTGGCTTGCTTGGCGGCCTGGAGCAGGGCCACGCCACCACCGGCGACGATGCCTTCCTCGACCGCCGCTTTGGCGTTCCGGACGGCGTCTTCGACCCGGTGCTTGCGCTCCTTCAACTCGACCTCGGTGGCGGCGCCGACCTTGATCACGGCCACACCGCCAGCCAGCTTGGCCAGCCGCTCTTGGAGCTTCTCGCGGTCATAGTCGGAGTCGGAGTTCTCGATCTCCTTGCGAATTTGTGACACCCGGCCGTCGATCTGGGCCTTTTCACCGGCGCCGTCGACGATCGTGCATTCATCTTTGGTGACCCGAATCGAACGGGCCCGACCCAGCAGGTCCAAAGTCACGGCGTCGAGCTTGAGGCCGACCTCTTCCGAGATCACCTGGCCACCGGTCAAGATCGCGATGTCGGTCAACATCGCCTTGCGCCGGTCACCGAAGCCGGGAGCCTTGACGGCGACCGACTTGAACGTGCCCTTGAGCTTGTTGACGATCAGACCGGCCAGCGCCTCGCCATCAACGTCTTCCGCGATCACGAGCAGCGGCTTACCCGACTGAACGACCTTCTCCAGCACCGGCAAGAGGTCCTTGAGGCTGGAAATCTTGGACGACGTGATGAGGATGTACGGATCTTCCAGGACGGCTTCCATCCGCTCGGTGTCGGTCACGAAGTAGGCCGACACGTAGCCCTTGTCGAAGCGCATACCTTCGGTCAACTCGAGTTCGAGGCCGAAAGTATTCGACTCCTCAACCGTGATGACGCCTTCTTTGCCGACCTTCTCCATGGCCTCGGCGATGATGTCGCCAACGCTGGTGTCAGCCGCTGAAATCGAAGCCGTGGCCGCGATCTGCTCACGGGTTTCGATGTCGGTCGCGCTCTGCGCCAGTTGATCGACGATGGCGGCGACGGCCTGTTCGATACCGCGCTTGAGCGACATCGGGTTGGCGCCGGCCGTGACGTTGCGCAGGCCTTCACGGACCATCGCTTGGGCCAAGACCGTGGCGGTCGTCGTGCCGTCGCCGGCGACGTCATCCGTCTTCTTGGCGACCTCTTTGACCAGCTCAGCGCCGATCTTCTCGTACGGGTCTTCTAATTCGATCTCTTTGGCGATGGAAACACCGTCGTTGGTGATCGTGGGAGCGCCCCACTTCTTCTCCAGCACGACGTTGCGCCCTTTCGGGCCGAGCGTGACCTTGACGGCATCGGCGAGCGTGTTCATGCCCGCTTCCAAGCCGCGACGGGCTTCGATGTCGAATTCAATGAGTTTTGCCATAGTGTTCCGGTTGTCCTCCGGTGGTCGGGGGCGAGCACGCCCCGCGGATGAATACGGTTCGCCCTGGATGCCCGCGACGGACGGCCGGTCGGCCTCATCCATAAGACGTCAGAAAGCGTTGCCGGAGCCGGTCACCTCGGGGGAGAGGCTGCCAACAGCGTTTTCGTAGCACTCAACCTAGCCGAGTGCTAACTCAATTTTTAGCACTCTCCAGGTGAGAGTGCAAACGGCGGGGTGGGGACGGCGGGGTGGGGTCAGTGGGCTCTTGGCCGGTCGCCGGCTAGCAGCGCCAGGTATTGAATGATCAGCCCGCCGACCAGAGCCCCACCACAAGTGATCTGGAGACTCAGAGCGAAATCGAAGCTGGCATCGAACAGACCGCCGACAAAAGCCATGACGATAGCGAATAGCCAAGCCCCAGCCAGCAGCCAATAGACCGGGCGATGACGGTAGGCCATGACTTGAACACAGACGAAAGCCAGGCCCAAACAGAAAAAACTCAGCGGTTGAAGGAGGAAGCCAGGGGTCAGGACGATGATCCAGGCCCAGCCCACCGACTCGATCAGGCGCCGCAGTGTGACCGGCTGGGGTGCCGGTTGGGTCGGGTACGACGCGACCGCTCCGAGGGCGAACCACTGGGGCGTGCCCGGGGCCGGGAACTGCTGGCTGAGGGCCGGCGGCGGGGCGTAACTGGACTGCCACGGCTGGTCGACGGTCCAAGAAGGGGTGGAACTCAGCGGCTGAACCGGGGGTGCGTAGTTGTGAGCCGAGTTCCAGGCCGAGGCGCCGGCCGTCGTCAAGGTGGCGGCGACAACCTGAAAGGCTTCTTTCGGATCCCGGGACGAGGTTGCTGGGCCGGTCAAGGTGTCCAGACGGGGCGCCTGCTCAGGGGCTTGAAAACTGGTCGGCGGCTGATCGGGCGTTGAACTGGCCGTTGGTGGCTGACTACCGGCGGTGATCTCCGGAGGGGTGGAGCGGTCGGCGGCTTCTGGAGGGGTGGAGGGATCGGCGGTCAACGGCCGAGCCTGGGCCGGCTCAGCAAAGGCCGAGGGCCGTTCGAGCGGCGCGTAAGCCGGTCCGTCTCGCCAGGTTGCCACGGCCTCATGCTACAGGGCCAGGTGGCAAGAAGACCGGGTCCGATGACGCGGACCTTTTGAGGGGACTAATTGACGTGAGGCAGTTCGGGGCACGTGGCCCGGCGGGCGGTCACGGACGGGATTCATCGGGCGTCGCTGACAGGAGTTCCTCGGGAGGCCCTGAAAGCCTGGCCAAAAGCTTAAGAAATCCCGTAAAACACCAAGTGAAGTTGTCTTTTTGACTTTCTTCCGATAGAACTTTAACTACCGGCGGGCAGATGTTTGGTGATGTTCCCCAGCGCCGCCTAAACTAACGCCCCATCAGCGAAAGGACCCGTTCGATGGTCTCATTTCGAGCGGCTCGGCACATTGTGGTGCCAGCTCTATTGGCAGCCCTAGCTTTGCCTCTTGTTCCCTCGACCTCCGCCCACGCCACCGAGCCCGCCATTGATGGGGCGCTGACGAGTACCGACTCGTTGGTTCCCAGTCAGGGCAACGGCGGCTATGACGTCCAGCACTACGACATCAACCTGACCTTCAAGCCGGCGACAATCTGGTTGTTGACAGTCCGGCAGTGCAACACCCGGGGCACGATCCGACCGGCCACGATCAGCGCCACCACGACCGTGACGGCCACCGCCGAGCAGCCGTTGCGGAGTTTCAGCCTCGACTTCAAGGGTTTGACGATTTCTCAGGTCACGGTCAACGGCCAAGCCGCGACCTGGTCCCGGATTGCCAACAAGGCCGCCGATTCGTACAAAGTCGTGGTTCGTCCGGCGGCGCCGGTTGAGGGCCAGTTCACGGTCGCACTGACCTACTCCGGCCAGCCGGAGGCCTACTCCTTCGAAGGCGGCGCCGTCTTGGACCAAGGCTGGCTACCCAATCAGCATTACTGCGAAGGCAATTACACGGTCTTGCCCGACGGCGGTTACACGGCCATCGGCCAGCCCTCGGGCAGTTTCGTCTGGTACCCCAGCAACATGGCGCCGACCGACAAGGCGACCTACACGATGCGTCTGACCGCTCCCAACGCCTACAGCGCCGTCGGGATTGGGCGTCTGGTCAATAAGACCAAGGCCAGTTCCAGCCAGACCACCTGGCTTTGGGAAGAGACGATGCCGACGCCGACCTTCCTGACTCTGGCGTCCTTCGGTCGTTACGCCGAACATTCGTCGACTGTCAGTCTCGACGGCCAGACGGTTCCGGTTTGGGCCTACGGCACGGCCGAGATGGAATCCGACGTCGGCGGTTGGAACCATTACAACGCCCTGACGGCTGAAATTCTTCAGTGGGGGACCGAGAATTTCGGTCCTTATCAGCCCAGTGCTGCCGGTTACGTGGTGGCGCCGGCCAACGTCGGTTGGGCTTTGGAAACGGTCGGGCGGCCGTTCTTCAGCGGTAATTTCGACGACCGGGTTTACGTCCACGAATACGTGCATCAATGGGCTGGGAACTCGGTGACTGGGGCCGACTGGTCGGATTTATGGTTGGCCGAGGGCTTCGCCACCTACGGCGAGTGGCTCTGGGATGAGGACCACGGCGGCGCCAATGCCGTGATTTTGGCCAGGGACACTTACTGGCGGCGGACTGGCTGGGCCAGTGCCTTGTGGGCTTACCCGGTGGCGCACCCGAACCGGTCACAACTGTGGGGGACGCCGGTCTACCAGGGCGGCGGTGTGGCGTTGGCGGCCCTGCGCTCAGGGGTCGGCGATGAGACCTTCGACCGGATCGTCAAAGCCTGGTTCACGCGCTATCAGAACTCGGTCGCTTCAACCGATGATTTCGTGGCTCTGGCC
>JAISGZ010000109.1 GCA_031262845.1 Propionibacteriaceae bacterium
CTTCGCTCGACCAACTGCCGGTCCTCGTGACGGCGGCCAGGGCCGAGCTGATCGTGGCCGGTGATCAACCACTGGTTGACGACATGGTGACCGTGACTCTGTTCCGGATCGTCGAAGAAGCCCTGGCCAACGTCTTCAAACACGCTGGCCCGGACGCGAATCCCCAGGTTCAGTTGGACTGGGGCAGCGACGATGTCGAGGTTTCGGTGGCCAACGACGGCACGGATTTCGTGCCCCAGCCAATGGGCGATCACGGCCAAGGCCTGCGCACAATGACCGAACGGGCGGCCGCCGTTGGTGGCGTGGTGGAGGCCGGGCCGACCGAAAGTGGGGGCTTCCTGGTCTGGGCCAGTTTGCCCTACGACTGGCAGGGTCAGCCGGAAGCGACCGAGCCAACGACTTCGGACGACGTGGCCGAGGAAGTCTGGGATGACGAGACCGACGTGGCGTGGTACGGCGACTCCGATCAGGCCGCGGAGGCCTGGGCGGATGATCCCGGCGATCCGGACGGAGTGGCCGACGAGTGGGCTGACGACGAGTCGGTGGTTGAGGCCCAGTGGACCGAGGCCGACGAGGCTGGAGAGATGGCCGCCGAGGCTTGGGCGGCGGTGCCCAGCGCCGGTTGGGCCGACGGGCAGTCGACTTACCCGCCGGAACCGCCGGTGGTTTTAGACCAGCCGATGACGACGTACAGCGATTTCGCCTCCGCCACCGAACCCGTGGCTGACGACGATGAATCCCCGGAGTCGTGGGCCGAAGACGCCTGGGACAACGACGGTTGGGAACCGGCGGCCAGCGCGGTGGTCAGTGAGACGGATGTGGCGGCCACGGAGGCTTGGGACGCCGCCACTCCGACCACGTCCGAGCCACCGGCCGGCGAGGCCGAGGCCAGCGTCGACTCGTGGGCCGAGGACGAAGACGATTCGGTCGAATGGGTCGATAACGATTGGGACGATGACGACGAGTGGGTCGACAACGACGACTGGGATGACGAGGCGTCGGACGACAACTGGACAGAAGAAGCCGAGGCGGCTTGGGACGATGAGGCCGAGGTTGTCGAACCTGAGTCTGAGGTTGTCGAGCCAGAGGTCGTTGCTCCTGAACCGGTAGTGCAGTCACGGCCGACGGACCGATCTGATGCTGCCCCTGCCCCACGGTCGGCGCCAGCATCCAGGCCGGCACCGCGATCGGTTACGGCTCCCCGATCGGCTCCTGCACGGCAGTCAGATTCAACGTCACGGCCGGCCGACGCCCCCGCTCCAAGGTCGGCGCCGGCTTCGCGATCTACCTCTGCCCCACAACCAGGCTCCGCGACACGGTCGGCGCTAACGTCACAATCGGCTGATGCCCCTGCCCCAAGGTCAGCACCAGCACCACGGTCAGCGCCAGCGCCCCGGTCTACCGCTGCCCCAGCCCCAGAGCCGGCGCCAGCCCCGCGCTCCGCTCCGGCTCCACGATCCGCACCACCAAGTCGCAACGCTGCACCGCAGCCAGCCGTTCAACCAGCGGTAGAACCGGCCCCGCGTCACGCCGCCCCCCGGGGTGAGACCGTGACCGGCTCGACACCACCCGTACGGCCAACACCGGCACCGGCGGCTCGGCCACCGGTACGGCCGTCAGCGCCACCGCCGAATCAACGGCCACAGCGCGATCAACCACCGGCCCGGGCTCCACGTGAGACTCGTTCGCGGGCTGACCAGCCACGACCGCGGACAGCTCCTGATACGGCCGCGCTAGCGCCCCAGACCGAGGCCGCCCACCGGCCCGACCGGCCGCCGTTGCGTCGACCGGCTGATACACAGCAGCGTGCGGCAGCTCCGACGGCACTTGAGGCCCAATCAGCCACGACCGGTTCAGCCGCAGCGCCGACCGCGCCGGCTCGGCCCGCCCGGCCGACCTCAGCATCGGCGTCACGGCCGGCCCGACCGACGACGGACGCTCCCCCACTGCGTCGTCCGGCCGCTGAAACCTCAGCCACGCCAGGCCCAGTTCCGGCTGAGGCCACGGGACCACAACGCCCGGTTCGGCCCACTGGGGCCCGCCGCCGACCAGCGGCCAATCCCCCAGCGGCTAGCGGTAACCCTCGGCCTCGCTCCGATGGTCCCGACCGGCCACCGTTGCGTCAAGCCCCGCCACCGCGGAACTGAGTAATCGCCGACCGTTAGTTAGACAGTCGATGCGGCCCACGGTCCGAAAGCGACTGTGTCCACTCTTTGAACCGACCACGGTTGGTTCAAAGATCCGGTTGCATTACGCGACTCAGGATTGACAATCCGCCGCTTTCTGGCCGTCGCCTGCCTCATCGGTTTGAGCGTCAACCGAGACCATGCACGTTCCAGACCAAAGAATCGCGTCAGTGGCCTGTCACCAGTGGAATCGTGGGATAAAACTGGCCCCGCGCTGACGATGAACAGGTCGAGTTATCAAGTGCTGGTCGGTGAGGTGGCCATCAAACCGGAGTCAAACGCTCTGGCGCGGTCTGACGACAGACACGCTTGGCCCATGAACTCGTATTCCTGACATAACCGGGGGTCGTCATGGCGGCCATCATGACAGGGGTACGCGCCCGCTGGAGGCTCAGAGGCACCTGTTAACGTGAGTGCATCTGTTGTCGAGGGGCGCGACCGACCAGGCGTGGTGATCACCGCGAGAAGGTCAGCAACGGTCGCTGCCGAGGGTGTTCACCAGCGAGGAGAAGTGCTCATGCGCCAGGCCATGACGATCGTCACTACAGGTGCCTTGGTTCTCGTCGGTTTAGTGGGTTGTGCTCAGTCAGAGCCGTCCAGCAGCCCAACGAGTCAATCCAGCAGTTCGGATTTCAAGGCCTGCATGGTGGCCGACCAGGGTGGATTCAATGACAAATCGTTCAATCAGTCGAGTTACGAAGGCCTCCAAAAAGCGGTCGCCGAGTTAGGCATCCAAGCTGCCGAGGCTGAAACCAAGACCACGGCCGAGATCGGCCCCGCTCTGGCCACGCTGGTCGACCAAGATTGCGACCTGATCGTCACGGTCGGCGTCACGCTGGCCGCCGCCACCCGCGACTCTGCCCAAGCCCATTCCGACGTTGACTACGCGCTGGTCGACTCGACTCTGACCGATGCCAACGGGACAACCCTCACTCTCGACAACGTCCGGCCCTTACTGTTCAACACCGCCGAAGCCGACTTCCAGGCCGGCTACCTGGCGGCCGCCACGAGTCAAACCGGAGTGGTCGCTACCTTCGGTGGTCAGGCCATGCCACCGGTCACCCTGTTCATGGACGGTTTCGTTGACGGTGTCACCTATTACAACCAGCAGAAAGGCGCCAGCGTCAGAGTGCTGGGTTGGGACAAAGAATCACAGACTGGCTCTTTCGTCGGTGATTTCACCAACACCGAGATCGGCCGCCAACTGACCGAGGATTTCATCGCTCAAGGCGCTGACATCGTTCACCCCGTGGCCGGCCTGGCCGGCGTGGGAACACTTGAAGCGGTTCGGGCCGCCGGCGACGTCTACGTGATCTGGGTTGACTCCGATGGCACGCTGACCAATCCCGAGTACAGCGACATCATCCTGACGTCGGTCATCAAGAACCTGGCCGAACCGGTTTACGACACGATCCAGCTGGCCCAAGCCGGCAGATTCTCAGCCCACGCCTACGTCGGCGACCTGGAGAACGGTGGTGTTTCGCTGGCGCCTTTCCACGATTTGGCGGACCTGGTCTCGGCCGACACCCAAGCCGAACTGGACCAAATTAAACAGGACATCATCGACGGCACCATCGTGGTCGACTCGCCGTCCACCCCGGTGTCCTGAGCCGTGCTCACTTTCACTGGCCCACCGTCCAGCCAGCATCGACACTAGTCACCAAACAATTGGCGGTGACTTTCAGTAGCCTGCCGAGACGCTAGTTCTCAACCGTAGAGGCGCAGATGCGCAGAGGCGCGGCGGCAGGGCAACGGTGAGACTGTCAGTGCTGAGTTGCACAATGCAGCTACCCCTGAAAGACAGGGCATCGGGTTACACTGAAGCCACGACAGCTCAAGCTGTTGTCGGCCGATAGCCACCCCAGCCGAAAGGAGTTTCGTCATGACAGCGCCTTACAAGGCGATGACCGTCGCTGAATGGTTTTTGGCCTACACCTCAGATGTCGAAGACGAAGATGCTGACATCACCAATATGAAACTCCAGAAGCTGCTCTACTACGCCCAGGGACACTACCTCGCTGAGTACGATCTCCCCTTGTTCAACGAATCTATCCGCGCTTGGGCGCATGGACCGGTCGTTCCGGACGTGTACCACCATTACAAGGATCAAGGACGGGCCGTGCTGGATCGGCCGGAGAAGTTCAACTGGGATCAGATTAGTCAAGAAGACGACGATTTCCTGGTGAAGGTTTGGGCTAAGTACGGAGGCTACTCTGCTAGTGGTCTACGCAACATGACTCATATCGAAGCGCCGTGGTCGCGAGCTTTCACCAGCAAAGATGAATCCACCCCCATCACACTTGATGCGCTGAAGGCTTGGTTTTCCGACCACAAACTGTCAGCATGAGTCGCCGAAATCGTACGCGATCAGGGACGCCACCACCGCCACCCGCCAGTACGAACCAGTCAGTGCCTGTGTTTAGTTTGGAATTCCTCGACTCGCGTTTCGACCTTGACCGCTGTGACACTAACGACCGAGCAGAGTTTGCGATGGCTCTGGTTAAGTTTTCGCGGATGACCTGGCAGGAGATTCAAAACTCTCACCGCCATGGCATGGGCCATGAAAAAATCAACATTGCCGACACCAAACTGGCCGGAAAACTACCAGGGCGTTTCTGTGACGAAACCGACATTTTGGCGTTTCGTTACCGCGGTAAGAAACCCATGCTTGGTTTCAGGGTTGATCAGGTGTTCTACGTCATCGGTGTTGAGAAGAACTTCGGGGACATTTACCACCATGGATGAGGCGGACCGCCAAAAGCTCACTCGTAAAGGGCAAGCACCTGGCGGGCTCGGGCGGCAACGGTTTGGCGTAATTCGGGTGGGCTGAGGACGATCAGGTCGGAGCCCATGGCGGTGACTACGGTGAGTGCGTGTTCCCAGTCGCCGAAGGTCAACTCGAGTTCGACCCAACCATTGCGGTCGGTTGGAGCCGACAGGGTTGGTGGTTGGACTGAGGGATGAAGCTGACGGACGGCCGGGGCCCGGACTTGGACCCGGACGACGACCGGAACGTGACCGGAGCGCCACTGGGAACGTGACTGAGACCAGGCTGTGGCTAAGTCAAATCCCTGGGGCAAGACCGCCGATTCGGGCAGTATTTGGGCCTTGATGATGCGGTTGAGGTGGTAGAAGTGGAGCCGGTGGCGGTGGAATCCGGCGACGTACCAAACTCCGGCGGCGTTGACCAGCCCGGCCGGATCGATCGTCCGCCGCACCGACCGCTGAGCTGTTCGCGCTTGATAGTGCAGAACCAGACGGCGGCTGTCCCAGACGGCCCGCTGGATGATGTCGAAACCCGCCGGAGCTGGGATCCCGTGCCAGCCAGCTGGGTCGATCAGAATCCGATCGGCCAGCCGGGCGCTCGACCGAGTCTGTTCCGGTAAGGCGGCGGTGACTTTCCGCAGCGCCCCGGCCAAGTCCTCAGCCATTCCCAAAGCCGCTAGCGGCGCCGCTGTCACGGCCGAGAGTAAGGCCTGGGCTTCACTATCGGTCAGAGCTGCCACGTCGGTCGTGAAACCGGGCAAGAGCCGAACTCCGCCGGCCCGGCCACGCTCGCAGTAAACCGGCACACCGGCCGTTGACAAGGCCTCGACATCACGCAGGATGGTGCGCGGTGAAACTTCCAGCTCTCGCGCCAGAGCCGTCGTCGTCCACGGGCGGCCCGATTTCAGTAGCCACATCAGTGATAACAGGCGATCCGCGCGCACGTTGTCATTGTGTCAGGAAAACCTGACACAAGATGTCATCTTTTCCTGACAAGCTGAACATCTGAACCGATGGCGCACAGTCACCCTGAGCGCCGTCACCAACCACCGAGGAGGCTGCTGGCCAGCACAGTTCGTCGTGCGAAAGGACTCAACGACTTCGTGATATCGATCTCGCCAACGCTAGTTAGTGGACGAGAAACGGCTGGTCGGACGTTCTTTGAGACGGACCTGACCTCTACCACCGAAAGGAAACTCCTATGTCCCCAGACACTTCCGAAACCGCCGACCTCCGAGGCGGACTGCGCCTGACGCTCGACTGGGTCGGCGACTTAGTCACGGCCGTCGTTCCAGCTCAGTTGGCCAACGCCACGCCGTGCGCCGGCTGGACGGTCCACGATCTGTTGGCCCACATCGTTGGCGTTGCCCGTCGAGTCGCCGTCATTGGCCAGGGGGCGGACCCGTTTTCCGTACCGTCAGAAATCACGGCTGACGCGGACGCCGACTGGTCAGATCTCTTTGCCCAAGCCGACACCGATATTTGGTCGGTCTGGCAGGACGACGCCACGTTGACTCGTTTGGTGACCGTTCCACCGGGCCATCAGGTCGACGGTGCGACCGCACTTGGCCAGTACGTGACGGAATTCCTCGTCCACGGTTGGGATCTGGCGACCGCCACCGGCCAGGTCAGCGAAGGTCCGTCACCGGTTGCCGAGGCCGCTCTGGCCGCGGCCCGCCAATTCATTC
>JAISGZ010000192.1 GCA_031262845.1 Propionibacteriaceae bacterium
CCGACCAGTTCGAGAGTACGGTCAAGCCGGTTCTGGAAGCCCTCGAAGAACAAGTGATCTTGCTGCGTCTGCTGGGTGAGGCGACGCACGAAGTGACGGTCCGGATCGGTCAAGAGAACGATTGCGCTAACCTAGCGGCCGCCTCCGTCGTCGCCTCAGGTTACGGCCCAGCTGATGAAGCCTGGGCCCGCTTGGGTGTGGTCGGCCCCACCCGCATGGATTACCCCGCCACGATGGCCGCGGTCCGAGCCGTGGCCCGTTATGTCAGCCAGATTTTGGCCGAAGGATGAGATGAGTTCTGATTACTACTCCACGCTCGGTGTGGCCCGTGACGCCAGCGCTGAGGACATCAAAAAGGCCTACCGGAAACTGGCCATGAAGTACCACCCGGACGTCGCCACGGAAGCTGATGCGGCCGATCGTTTCAAGGAGATCGGCGAGGCTTACGAGGTCCTGTCCGACCCGAGCAAACGTGATTTGTACGACCGGGGCGGCGATCCGCTCCAGTCCGGCGGTATGGGCGGCTTTGGTGGTTTCAGCGGTGGCTTCGATTTCTCAACCATCGTCGACGCCATGTTCGGCACTGGCCAGACGACCCGCGGTCCCCGGTCACGGGTTTCGCGCGGCCAGGACCGGTTGGAGCGGGTCCGCTTGTCGCTGGTCGAGGCGGCTTTCGGGACCACGACTCAGCTCAAAGTCGAATCGGCGGTCGTCTGTACGACTTGTTCGGGTTCGGGTTCCGCCGACGGGGCAGCGCCCGTGACCTGCCAGAACTGTCACGGCCGGGGTGAGATCACCCAGGTGCAGCGCTCGTTCATCGGTGATATCCGGACTTCCCGGCCTTGCCCGAAGTGCCAGGGTTTCGGTGTCATCATCGAACATCCGTGCCCCGATTGCTACGGCGAAGGCCGGGTTCGGGCTAGCCGCACAGTCAACGTCAAGGTGCCGGCCGGTGTCACGACCGGGAACCGGATTCGGCTCGAAGCCATGGGTGACGTCGGCCTCGGCGGTGGCCCGGCCGGTGACCTCTACGTCGAATTGTCGATCCGGGAACACGATCTGTTCTCCCGCCACGGTGACGACCTCGAAGCCACCTTGGAAGTGCCGATGACGGCGGCGGCGCTCGGCTCCCGGATCGAAATGCCGACCCTGGACGCCGAACGGGAAGATATCGAGCCCGAACCCGACGATGTCGCGGTCGAGGTCGATATCGCGCCGGGGACCCAGACTGGCACCCGGGTGGTGGCCAAGGGCAAGGGCGTGCCCCGTTTGCGCGGTCGCGGTCGGGGTGATCTGGGGATCACGATCGTCGTCAAGACGCCGACCGAGTTGGACGACGGTCAGCGCGAGTTGTTGAACAAGTTGGCTGAAATTCGGAACGAACAGACGCCGGTGTTGTCGGCCAAGTCGGCTCATAAAGGGATGTTCGCCCGGCTCAAAGAAACCTTCGGCGGCTAGCTGCAACCCCATGAGTGATGGTTTTTTCCTGGCTCCGGTTGAGGCTTTAGCGGCCGCCGAAGAGACGGTCACACTGACCGGCGCCGAAGCTCATCACGCGGCCGTGGTCCGGCGGATCAGGCCTGGTGAAATCGTCACGGTGGCCGATGGGATCGGTCACGGTGTCCGTGGTCCGGTCGTCCAGGCGGAGCGTGACCAGGTTGTCGTGACAGTCGCTGAAAAGCTGACCGAACCACCATCCCAGCCGCCGATCACGCTCGTCCAGGCGCTGCCGAAGAAAGACCGGGCCGACTTGGCGGTCGATCTCATGACCGAGGTCGGGGTTGACCAGATCGTGCCCTGGCAAGCTGCTCGGTCGATTGTCCGGTGGACCGGCGAACGGGGCGACAAGGCCCTGGCCAAGTGGCGGGCGACGGCCCGGGAAGCGGCCAAGCACTCTCGCCGCCTGACCCTGCCGACCGTGACTCCACTAGCGACGACCGCCCAGGTGGCAGAATTGCTGCGGGAGGCCGCCAACCCGATCGTGATGCACGAAACAGCGACCGCGCCGATCAGCCAGGCGGTGGTCGATCCGACGGCGCCGGTGGTCTGTGTCATCGGGCCGGAAGGCGGGATCGCCCCCGACGAGTTGGCGCTCTTCCAGTCTGCCGGAGCAGCGACCTACCTCATGGGCCCGACCGTGCTCCGGACCTCGACCGCCGGAGCCGTCGCCATCACCCAACTGCGCTTGTTAGCGGCGATGAGAGCGGGCGGGGCGGCATGACGGGTTTTTCGTTCACACCCGGCCCCTCGATCCCAGATCAGCCGGGCCGAGCCGGAGTCATCCACACGCCGCACGGTGATATCGCCACCCCGGCTTTCACCGTCGTCGGCACCCAGGCCACGGTCAAGGGCGTCCTGCCGCGTGACCTGGCCGATCTCGGCGCCCAGGCGGTCTTGGCTAACGCTTACCATCTCTATCTTCAACCGGGGCCTGACCTTGTCGAAGCCGCTGGCGGCCTGGCCCAGTTCATGGGTTGGGAGGGCCCGACGCTGACCGATTCCGGCGGTTTCCAAGTCCTGTCCTTGGGCGCCGGTTTCAAGAAGGTCCTGGCCATGAACACGGCCGGGCTCGACAGTGACGACGTCATCGCGCCCGGCAAAGACCGGCTAGCGCAGGTCGATGACGACGGTGTCACCTTCAAATCCCACCGCGACGGTTCCTACCACCGCTTCACGCCGGAAAGCTCGATGCTCATTCAGCATCAACTCGGGGCCGACATCATCTTCGCGTTCGATGAATGCACGACCCTGCTCAACACCCGGCCGTACCAGGAAAAATCGGTCCGGCGGACCCAAGCCTGGGCCGAGCGTTGTCTGGCCGAACACGACCGGCTCACCGCCGAGCGCTCCGACCGGCCCTACCAAGCTCTGTTCGGGGTCGTCCAAGGGGCACAATACGAGGACTTGCGCCGCCAAGCCGCCCGTGACCTAGCCGCCACCACGAGCGGCGGCCGGCACTTCGACGGTTACGGTATCGGCGGCGCTTTGGAGAAGGAAAACTTAGGCACGATCTGCCGCTGGGTAACCGAAGAATTACCTGATGACAAGCCACGACACCTACTCGGTATCTCAGCCCCGGAAGACCTGTTAGCGGGTGTCGAAGCTGGCGCCGATACCTTCGACTGTGTCGATCCGTCCCGGACCGCCCGCCACGGCATCATCTACACCCGGTCCGGCCGTTACACCGTTGACACCCTGCCGAACAAACGATCATTTGCCCCATTGGAAGACGACTGCGACTGCTACACCTGCCGCTACGTCTCCCGGGCCTACCTCCACCACCTGACCCGGGCCAAAGAAGTCCTGCTCTACACGCTGGCCACGATCCACAATCTTCATTTCACGGTCCGCCTCGTC
>JAISGZ010000196.1 GCA_031262845.1 Propionibacteriaceae bacterium
GAAGCTGCCAACGCCGCGCTAGTCCGTGCCCTGTCGGTGTGTAGGTAAGTTTGAGTGCTTAACACTGAGGAGTGCCCAAGAATGGCCTTGATGGTGGTTTCGTCGATCCCATTGGCCAGGAGCAAAGTGGCGGCGGTGTGCCGCGCCTCGTAGAGCAGCGGACGGCGGACGGTGCCATCGGGAAGGGTCACGGTGACGCCGGCCTGGTCGACGATCTCGTACCACCGCGCTCGGTCGAACTCGGCCGAACGTGGTGAGCCGTCGTCACGTGGCCACACCAGATTGAAGGGAGATGGCGGCACACGTCTGCGCCAAACCGCCATCGCGTCGGCAAGCCAGGGCACCATCGGAACGACCCGGATCCCGGCACGTGTTTTCGGCCGGACTAAGTGATAAGCGCCCACCAGGTGCTGTGACTCGAACCCGCGCGGCACGCGGAAGCCGCTCTCCGGGTTTCTGCGCTCCACGTACGGAAGGGCCTTGAGTTGCCACGCGAGCGTCATGGCCGGCGCTTCCAAGTCGACCATGTCCCAAGTTAGCCCGAGTGCTTCGGCCGGGCGCAGCCCTTCCACGAGCGCGGCGACCCAACGAGAGACATCAGAGCGATTTGTGACGGTGGCGAGGATCCGCATCGCGTCATCGTTACTCAGTGCTTGTCGCGACGACGGGCCCGCGCCAGGACCGCCGGTCTCACGTGCTCGTGGCGAGACTGAGAAGCCCTCGGCGACCGCATCCGCAAGCAGCTTTCCGAGCACTGCATGTGTGCGCTGCATCGTGGGCAGCGCCAATCCCGCGTTCTCCTGAGCTGACGCGACCTTGCGTATGTCAGCGGGTGTCAGAGCGTCGAGCCGGAGATGGCCGAGCGTTGGGACGATCCAGCGGTCGACCGCTGAACGGTCGGACACATACGTGCCTGGTCGAACGATCCGCTGTCGCACAGCGAGCCATCGATCGGCCCATTGCTTGATTGTGATGCTCGTGAACGACGTGACCAGCCCCTCAGTCGCGATACGTCGCTGCGCCTCGGCGAGCCTGGTACGGACCTCGGCCTGTGTCCGTGCTTTGAGCGTTAGTCGACGCCGTGTTCCGCGCTCCGTCCAGCCTGCCTCGACGGCTGCCACCCACTGTCCCCGGGCATTCTGGTAGATCGATCCGGTGCCTTTTCTGCGTTGTTTGTGTGCCATCGTTCCAGGCCACACCACGGCGGCTCGACCGCCGGGTTAGCCATCGGGGTAGCCATTGCCGCGTCGAGGAGACCGCGCTCACACTCGTCGAGCAGTATCGAAAGGTCGACTTTGCAGGACCGCCCGGGATCCACATCGAGGAGGTTGTCCAGGATTCGACGGCGGTAACCGGGTATTCCTCTACGTTACAAATCGTCACGCGCTTCAGGACTTCAGATGGATCTCCCTGGTGGCTTGGCCCACGAGCGCGAAGGGTAGCCGTTGGGGTAGCCATCGCCCCCTCAAGCCGGGCGCGAATATGTGCGGCGGGGGTGGTCTCATCGCTCTAAGGACCCAGAGGCGAGGCGCGTTCGCCCACCGTTGACACGACTGCAACACAGTTCATGAAGGACTTCTATCCAACCGGCAAAGCCGATCTCATGACGGCGTTCATGATCCGAGCCCAGACTCTCACCGCCAGACTCGGGTCGTGGGCGATGATCAACCTGCCCTCGTGGATGTCGCTCAAATCGTTTGAAGATCTTCGCCATGACCTGTTGCGTGATCAACGAATCATCTCCATGGTGCATCTCGGGCGCGGCGTTTTCGGTTCTGATTTTGGCACCGTCGCCTTCGTCGTAGCTAATGCGGTTGCGCCTCCTACCTCGCGTGGCGTCTACCGACGCTTGTTTGAGCAACACGTCCAGGTTCGGTCCGTCGCAACCATTGAAAGTCTCTTCCTCGACGGTGCCTACAATAGATTCGAGGTTTCTCAGTCAGATTTCACGGAGATCCCCGGTTCACCAATCGTTTACTGGCTGAGTGAAAAAATAAAGGCGACTTTCAGTACCGGCAAACCTCTTGATGAGACCAGTACTCCACTCGTTGGACTGCGAACAGGAGACAACGCGCGGTTCATGCGCCAGTGGTGGGAAGTGTCCGACGATCGATCTGCGTTTAACTGTGACTCCTTGAAGGCAGCCGAAGCAACCGAAGCAAGATGGTTTCCATACAACAAGGGCGGTGCGTTCAGACGCTGGTATGGCAACCACGAATTTGTCGTTAACTGGGAATATGACGGCAAAGAGATTGAAGAGGGTCTTGCTGAGCGATACCCCTACCTGGTCCCAACCGGCAAGACACTCGTTCGTGGGCAGGGCCGCAATCAGTACTTTTCACCGTCAGTGTCATGGTCGGACATCTCGTCAGGCGCTCCCTCGTTCCGTCGCTTCCCCACGGGCTTTATCCACGGGAACAAGGGCAACTCGCTCTTCGGGACGTCAACTCTTTTAGACAGTCTCCTCGGCGTGATGAACGCCCCTTGTGTGACTGTCATTCTGGAAGCGCTTACCCCTACTATGACGGCATCTGTCGGTGACGTTGGCAAAACACCTATCCCGGACACGCTTACTGACTTGTCAAGGTCAACCATTGACTCATTGGTAGCGATAGCAAAGTCTGACTGGGACGAATCAGAAATATCATGGAACTTCAGCTCGAATCCGCTCATTAGACCTGGTCAGGCTCAGTGTTCAGAAATGCTTTAACAAGAGGGTTGAAAAAAGGTTCCAGGATAATTCCCTGCACATCCCAGTCGTCCTTGGACTATTCAACCAGTGCTACTACACGACTAACGGTTTCGTCCGGTACGTGACTAATGACCGGGAGCCCCGCAATCTGGTCAACCTCGTAGTTAAACGTTGGTGCTATTGCTGCCAATTGTTCGGAAGCCAACTATCCTCAGAGTTTGTGAATGAGCGCAGCGCCGCCCGTTCCTGGCTTGTCGTTACAATCTCACTAGTGGAACTTGGAATGGGTGGCGTTTCCAACGCCGAGTAGTCGCTGCATTTCTTACACCCCGACATGGGGACAGCGTGTCATTGGGAGTCCGTGGCTACAGCAACTAGAGGATTCTTCTGGAATTCCCAGGAAGTCTCCGAAGAATCCCAATCCTTCTTGAAACTGCGAATTAATTCATACACCACCTCGTTCACTTGTCCAGACTTGTCAAAGGTCGGTTTAATCCAAGGCAAGGAGTTCACGTTTGCTACTTGATAGTTCAGAGTTGGGTTAATTGCAGCGAAGAAATGTAGTGCCGTGGATGAAGACAGGAATCCGAGCACGGCATACAAGTCATACTCTCCTTGGGTAAATACACTTGATCCGCCAACATCGAATAGGGTGCCTTGCGGAGACCACCTGATACCGAAGTCTCCTGAGCTTACGAAAGTCCAGGTCAACGACTCTTTGAAAAAGTCATTTTCATTGGAGATTTTCCATCCGAGGTTATCCCACGACAGTTGCGGATACTTTTCAAGCGTCTCAGCCTTAATTTTGTGGCCGTCATCGCGCCAGAACACAACATAGTCCCGGTTTCCGTACCATTTCCGAAAGTCACCTCCCTTGTTATATGGAAACCAACTTGCGCCGGATTCTTTCGCTGATGTTGCGTCCAAAGCAGAATCAAGAAAACTATTACGGGACACTTCGAACCAATATCGCAGCCATTTTTGATTATCACCTGTTCGCATGCCAAGTCTTGCCGGAGCTATCTCGCTGAGTGGCTCGCCTTTCACAAACGCGGCCCGCATCTTTTCACTCAGCCAGTAAACAATCGGCGAGCCGGGGATACCCAGCAAGTCAGAAGACGTTCGACGATAGAAATGTCGCGCCATCTCAAGAAGTGCGGTGGTACGGCGTTGTTCTTTAGTGATACCCGATTTGATGATTTCCAAAGCTCGCGTTGCCTGCTGAGCGGCGCCAACGAAATCGCTCAGGCGAACATACCCAGCTGCGTAGTCTTGATGGCCGCGCTGGACTGTGAAGGTGCAGATCGGCACTGTTGCCCCGTCGAAACCGGAGTATTCAAGCTGGATCAGCGAGGTGATCGTCTCCTGGTTGATAAATCGTTCGCGGACTTTTTGGTATGAGGAGATGAACATCCATACATACGGGCTCATGAAACCGAGTTGGCCACCTCGCTCGGTGAGATTCAGACAACGGTAGAAGAATCCGGAGAACAGGTCGGACTTCGCGTCCGGGTACTCATACTTCATGAACTGTGAAAGCTGAGCGCTCATCTGTTTGCTGCCCATGTAGGGCGGGTTCGCGACCACCACCGCATGGTCACGGGTGAGGTAACTGGCCTGGTCGATGACGCGCTGCGCCCGGTACAGGGTGTCGGCGCTGAGGAGGTCGCCTGCGCTGTCGAGCGTTGCGAGGTGGTCACCGAGCCGGGCGGTCAGCGTGGGGTCGGGCTGGATCAGGGAGCCGAACACGTCGGCCTGAGCGAAACAGTTCCAGAACTGTCG
>JAISGZ010000225.1 GCA_031262845.1 Propionibacteriaceae bacterium
GTCAGGTCCGGATCAACCAAACCGGCCGCTTGGCCTGGGCCATCGTCGCCGTCTCGGGTCTAGTCCTGACGATTGGTACCGTGCTCCGGGTTAAATCGGTCCAACGGTCACGACGGCTAGCCAACCCGGCCGACGACACGACACAGCCAGGGGGTCACCCGTGACGGATTCCACCGAGCCAGCGGTCGCTCCCGACGACCGGTTGACCACCTCGGGAACAGCTGATCGAGCGAACCCAACCAGCCGCCCGGCAACTTCAGACGCCACAGCGATGGCCGCCACCCCGACCGACCAACCCGCAGACTCAGACAACACTGAGCACGACTCCACCCCGACCACTTCCCCCACGTCGACCTCACCAGCCCGGCGTCTCCTCGGCGCCACCGCCACCATGGCTTCCGGCACGCTCGTATCGCGGCTGTTCGGCGCCGCCCGCGTCATCTTGACCGGCTACATCCTCATCCCCAATAGCCGCCAAAGCGATATTTTTGCCCTGGCCCTGATGGTCCCCAACGGGATTTACACGATTGTCGCGACCGGCCTGGTCAACGCGATTTTGGTGCCCCAAATCGTCCGGGCCACGACCAATGACCGGGATGGTGGCGAGGCCTACATCAACCGGATTCTGACCGCTTTCTTGCTCATCATCGTCGCCGTCACGGCCCTGGCCACGGTCGGCGCCCCGGTTCTGACCGGGCTCTTCACGGGTCCCAGTTGGCAAGCCCCGGAACTCGCCGCGCAGTATCAGGCGATGGTCACCCTGACGGCTTTCTGTATGCCCCAAATCCTGTTCTACGGGCTCTTCGTCCTGGTCGGCCAGGTCCTCAACGCTCGCGGCGTCTTTGGACCGATGATGTGGGCGCCGGTGGTCAACAACATCGTCCAGATTTCCACCTTGATCATCTACATGGGTGTCTGGGGCCAAGGCAACAGCACAGTCAACGGCCAAGCCTTCACAACCGCCCAAATGGGCTTGCTAGCCGGCGGTTGGGCGCTGGCCTTAATCGCCCAATTGACGGTTCTGCTCCCCTTCACCCGCCGCATCGGCTTCCACTGGCGTCCCCGCTTCGATTTCCGCCACACCGGCCTCGGCCACACCTTCTCCCTAGCCAAGTGGAGCTTGCTCTTCGTCGGCGTGGCCAACCTGGCCTTGTTCGCCGTCACCTACCTCTTAATGGACGGCACGATCAGCGGTGCCGGGGCCGGCAAAGCCGTCTACGACAACGCCTATCTCATCTTCGCCATGCCCCACTCACTGATCGCCGTTTCGATCGCCACCGCCTTGGTGCCGAGCCTGTCCCGGTTGGCGGCCGAGCGGGCAATGGGACCTTTCGGCCGTGAGTTAGCCGGTGGCCTGCGACTGACCATCGCCGCTTTGTTCCCCTTCAGCCTGATTCTGATCGCCCTCAGCCAAGCCATCCCAGCGGCCGTTTACCGCTCCGGCCGAGGTAGTGATCTGATCGGCTGGACGCTCCTGTGGCTCAGCCTCGGACTAGTGCCGTTTTCGGTCCAATACGTTCTCCAGCGAGCCTATTTCGCCCTCGAAGACACCCGCTCGGTCTTCGTCTTCGAGTTGATCATGGCCCTGGTCTGGGTGACCTCGGCTTGGGCGGTGGTCCAACTCGGCCAGGTCGGCCCCAGTTGGATCGCGCCGGCCGTCGCCGGGACGAATTCCCTGGCCTACCTGATCGGCTTGATCGTGACCTTGATCCACCTCCACCGCCGTCTACCCGGCTTTGCCATCGGCGCCCTCTTGGGCTACTTAGCCCGGGCCGGTTTAGCGGCTTTGCCGGGAGCACTGCTGGCCGGTCTCATCGTCTGGTACCAAACCCACCGTTGGGATTCGCTCATCGCCGACATTCTGGGCTTAGTTACCGCGTTGGTCGCCGCTGTCGGTGTGTACTGGGGAATGGCGAAGCTTTGCCGCCTGACCGAAGTCAGTCAGGTGGTAAAGCTGGTCCGGCAGAAAATCTCGGGGACCTCGTGAGGTCCTCCCGTCACGACCAAGGATGATGCGATGGCAGTCGTCAACCCACCGCGGCCGGACGGAACGCTGCCGCCCCCACCCCCGCGGCCGACCAGCCCCACGATCCTCCCTCCGACGCCTCAGCCGAACGCCCCAACGGACCCCAGCCAACCAGCCGCAGAGACTTCAGCGGCGTCGGCCACTTCCACCACCCAGTCGTCACCACCGTCCCAGTCGCCACCGACCACCCAGCCGGAACAACCACTCGACCAATCCCACCCTGACCCCACTTCCGCCGAAACCACCAGTTCCACTGCCTCACCAGCCAGCCAGCCGTCACCGACCTCACTGGCCGCCCAACTGCCCGGCAACAACCAGCAACCTGTTCTGTCCGGTTTCGCTCCCCTGGTCACCGGCCAACTGATCGCCGACCGTTACCGCCTGACCGCCGCGGTCGGTCGTGAGCGCCACGCCAGCCGCTGGCAAGCGACCGATGAGGTACTCGACCGAGCGGTCTTGATCTTGGCACTCGATGACGAAGCCACGGCCGACTCCGTGGTCGAAACCACGCGCCACTCGACGGCCGCCACCGACGCCCGTTTCGTCCGCGTGCTCGACGCCGTGGCCGACGCCGAAGGTTTTTACATCATTTCCGAGTGGGTTGAGGGCCAGCCCCTGTCGGAGATTGTCCAGTCCGGTCCCCTGACCCCGATCGAATCGGCCTGGGTGGCCCGTGAGATCGCCGAAGCCCTGACCACGATTCATCCCCTCAAGATCTACCATCAGCGCCTCGACCCGACCCGGATTCTCGTCACCACCAGCGGCGATATCCGGATCGCCGGCTTGACGACGGCGGCTGCCCTGAACCCGCGGCCGGGTGATGACCAACTGTCACGGGAAGAGCTGGAAGCTCAGGACGTGCGGGATTTGGGACGCCTCTTATATAGCTATGAAACCGGCGCCTGGCCGGGACCGGAGGCGGTCGGCTTACCGCAAGCGCCCCAGACCGACGGCGTCTACGTCCCACCACGACAGTTACGCCCGGCCTCGAATGACAGTCTGGACCGGGTCATCGACCAGATTCTGTCGCCGACCCCACAGGGCGACCGGCCACCTCTCACCACCGCCCAGCAAGTTCTGACAGCCCTCGGCCAAGTCCTCGGCGCGACCGATTCGTCGGGCGAATTAGCTCACCGACTGCTGTGGTCGGCCAACAGCGCCGCCACTGCCGACTCGATCACGGTCAACCCGACTGGTGCTGCCCAAGCCAAGCCGGCTGTCTCGGCTTCGGTCACCCCAGCAACCACCGCAGCGGCCGCGACCACGGCCCAAGCCGCTCAAACAGCGGCTACCGACTCGGCCGCCGCCGCCACCAAGACCAGCGCTACTTCCCCGCCCGCGCCCACCGACCGCCGCCGCCGTTGGCCGTCTTCCTTGGCCAAGTCGCCGACCGGCGGCGCCCGGGCCCACTCACAGCTGTCCGAACATCGCCCGTGGGCGATCGGCTTCGTGGTCTTGGCGGCCCTGATCGTTCTGACCCTGTTGACCGTGCTGGTCGTCGGTCTCAGCCGCCGCTCAACCGAACCCGAACCGGCGCCGGCCAGCGAGGCCGTGTCAGCGGTTGAAGTCTGGTCGATCGACCAAGCTTGGGCCTTCGACCCCTTCGGTTCCAGCCACGAAAACGATGAGGATTTAGATCTGGCTGACGACGGCGACCCGGCCACCGCCTGGCTGACCGAGACTTACCCCGGCCCAACCTTCACGGACGCCGTCGGCCGGCCCAAAGCCGGCGTCGGCTGGGTGGCTGATCTCGGTCAGGTCCGGGAACTGAACACGATTCAACTGCTGCTGGCCAATAGCCCGTCGCCGGTGACGATCTACGTTGCGGCCGATCCCAACCGGGAAGCGCCCGCCTTGACGGGTCTCGATGGCTGGATGGCGGTGGCCGAGGACAACGGCCTGACCGATCCGGATTCCCGGACCCGGACGATCAACCTGACGGCTATGGGGCGCTTCGTGCTGGTCTTCTTCCACGGCCAGCTGCCGCCGACGAGTGACGGTTCGTATCAAACCGGGATCGCCGAAATCACGGTTGGCCGCTGACACCACGCCCGGCGGAGCCACGAAACTATGGTCGTTTCATCAAGAACTCATCAACAAACCTTCACTGGAGCCGTCTGGCCTTGAGACCGTGGGGTGGAGCGGGAATACTTCTTCTCGGAGGAGACACCCCCCGGGCGAGCGCTGAAAAGCATCACCCGGGGGTAGTCCTTTTTTAGGACCCGATTGGTTCGTTGGCCCGAGCGCCCCCGCCCCGATCCGGCGGTCGACGACCACCCCGTCGACACCACACCTTTTCTGTTCCTTAAGAAAATTGATTTTTTGAATTCATCAATTTTTGCATTCGCGAAGTTCTCCTATCGCCGCCTTCAGTTTCCCTGTCAGACCAGCCAATGCGGCAAAAAAACTTCCGTCAAGAAAGTGTCAAGAAGGTCAACCAAGATCGACTTTTTCTTGCAATCCCCAAGGTCGGTAAGCATAATTTCATATCGGAGGAGACCCCCCCGGGTGAGAGCTAAGTGACTAGTTCATGAGGTAATCACCCGGGGGTAGTCCTTTTCTAGGGGTTGTACACGAATACATGAAAAGTTGTTTCTAGCCCTGGTTTAGCCGCCATTTACCAACACTGTTTTGTGAAGGCTCCGCAAACTCTGTGAAGAACTCACAAAGCCCATGCCGACCGCACCAGAGTTCTCCCCCAGTTTCACTAACTGTTACATTGCGTTATCGTCCAATTAAGGAATCGTCAAGAAAGCTCAGGTGAATTCCTAGCCAACTTGTCACTAGCTGAGTTGCTCGACCATACTCCAGGTGGAGGTGCTCCCGAGGTGGCCACATGACACCCGTCATCACCCGGGATAACCTCTCCAACAACGATCCGGTCTCAGCCCCGACAACGGCGGTATTCCGATGAGAGACCGGTGAGCCGTTGGACAATATCCGACCACTTGCTTGAACCGACTATCTTGTTAGACGTGCCCAGTACACCACCTCCTGTTGCGGACCTGCCCAGGGCGGTTCTGATCGAAGACGAAGAACCCTTAGCCCGCCTGTTGGTCAACTATTTGACCCGGGCTGGTTTCGCCGTCGAGGCTGCCAACGATGGCCTGACCGGCCTTCAAACCGTGCGCAACCACGGCCCCGAAATTGTCGTCCTCGATCTCGGCCTGCCGGGTATGGACGGCATTGAGGTTTGCCGCAATATCAGAACCTTCTCCGACTGTTACATCCTCATGTTGACGGCCCGGGCCGAAGAAACCGACACCTTGCTGGGCTTAGCGGCCGGCGCTGACGACTACATGACCAAGCCGTTCAGCCCCCGTGAGTTGGTCGCCCGGATCGCGGCGCTGCGGCGGCGGCCGCTGAAGCCGAAGGAAACCAAGAATTCACAACATGTCTGGGGCAGTCTGACCGTCGATATGGATGGTCGTGACGTGCGTTGGGGTGGCGAACCGATCGAGTTGACCCGGACCGAGTTCGACATTTTCGCAGTCCTAGTCGAAGAGCCGGCCAAAGTTTTCACGCGGGAAGATATCTTGCACAACGTCTGGGGCCCGAGTTGGGTCGGCGACGCTCACGTCGTCGATGTTCACGTGGCTCATATCCGCCGCAAGCTGACGGACGCCGGCGGCACCGCTGACACCATCCGTTCCGTTCGTGGCGTCGGCTACCGGCTCGGCGCCGAACAGTGAATCTCTTCGCCGCCACCTGCGGCGACGTCGTGTCTGATGGCTGCGAGGGCCGATGACCTGGGCAACTATTCCGGCTTCGGCTTCGTCGTCCGAGCTACCGAACCAGACGGTGAAACGGCCGAGTCGGCTGTCTCTGATCTGGCGCCGGACCCGGATGTATACCTACCGCCAGACGCTGAGCGCGATCTTGATCGCGGTGCTGGCGATCTTGGTGGCTTGGGCGGTGATCCAGTTCGCCGGGCTCAACCTGGTCCGCAATGCCGTCGACCCGCTCTATCTCGAAGAGTCCGTCACCCGTCGCATCATCGAAACCTTCTATTGGCCGTCAGCTTTGCGCGTCCTCTTGGTCGCCGGTACGGCCGCCGCCACCTTCACCGTCCTGTTCACGTGGTGGCAAAGCCGTTCAGTCATCAAAGCGGTCGCTCAGGTCCAAGCCGCCGCCACCCGCATCGCCGGCGGTGACACCGACGTTCGGATCGAGGAGCCGCTGTTCCGGCTGGGCTACGAGTTCGAAGCTTTGGGTACGGTCTTCAACTTCATGGCCGACTCGTTGAGCAAGATCGAAAGCACGCGCGCCCGCCTGCTCGGTGACTTAGCCCACGAAATGCGAACCCCGCTGTCGACCCTCGACGCCTATCTCGAGGCGATCGGCGATGGGTTCGAACAGGCGGATCCCGAAACCATCGAACTGCTGCGCCACCAGACCGCTCGTCTGTCCCGGTTGGCGGCCGATATCAGCCTGGTGGCCCGGGTTGAAGAAGGCCAGGTCGACCTCCACCGTCAACCGCTCCTCATTACCCAGCTAGTTCGTGAAGCCTGCCGCGGCATCGAAAGCCACTACGCCGAGGACGGCATCAACCTGAGTTGGGAGGCCGAAGTCGGCGCTGACGGTATTCGCATCGACGGCGACCCCGACCGTTTGGGCCAGGTTCTGACCAATTTGTTGACCAACGCTCGCCGTCACACACCGGCTGGTGGTTCGGTCAAAGTCACGGTCAGCCACCCCCAACCGCGCTGGGTGTCGGTCACGGTCCGGGACACCGGCGAGGGCATCCCAGCCGAACACTTACCCCACCTGTTCGAACGTTTCTACCGCGTCGATTCGGCCCGCGACCGCCGCCACGGTGGTTCGGGGATCGGCTTGACCATCGTCAAGGCCATGACCATCGCGCACGGCGGTTCGGTGACCGTGTCCAGCGACGGCCTGGGCCACGGTTCAGCCTTCACGATTACGCTGCCCGTCCTTTCCACCGAAGCGACGACACCCGACCAGTCACCGCCGCTGCGCCGCTCGGCCGCCCGGGTGCGGGAACTCGAAGCCCGTGATCCGGGCTTGCCCCAAGCTCGTTGACCGGGCGTCAGGGTTTCGACCGATCGACGCTGACCAAGCGGCTGGGGCACAACAGATGCCGCGCATGCGACCGAGCCCGAGCAAAGACACCTCACCAAACCCGCGACAACCGGTCAGTCCAGCGTGCAGTTGACGAACACCGGTTCGGGCTCCAACCAGACGCCAAACCGGGCGGCCACTCCAGCCCGAACCTGACGGGCTAGCTCTAAGACGTCGGCCGCTGACGCGCCACCGTGGTTGGTCAGCGCCAAAACGTGACGGCTCGACAATCCGACCGGCCCACTGCCCCAGCCACG
>JAISGZ010000226.1 GCA_031262845.1 Propionibacteriaceae bacterium
GCCCGAAGGGCCGGTTCAGAACCCGGATGCCATTCCGGTCGCCGAGGCCACCGAAACCGCTTTGCTGCGGGCTCAGCTCGAAGTCAACAACGCCATCTTCCCGCTCATGTTCGAAGGCATCACCCTGCGTGAAGCCGGCATGGAGTGGTTCGCCGGCCCGAACCGGGAAGACGATTACCGGGGTCGGCCCGAGGAAGACCCGGGCGACCGGGAACGCGGTCTGGTGGCGGTCATCGCCGAAGGCCAAGACTTGCCCGAGGCTGGCACGGCGATCATGGCCGGTGAGGTCGAGATCGGCAAGGTCTTCATCAAGGCGCCGCTGGTCGGTTTGGAGACGGGTTACGGCTTGGCTCTGCTGGACGCGCCGTTCGAGGTCCCAGGCCTGGCCCTGATGTGCGGCGACGTCGAAATCAAGACCATCCCGCGGCCGGCCGTCGAGCCTGTTTCGTGGGTCAAGGCGATTGGCGATTCGACCGGTCCGACCGCTCTCCAAGAAGCCATGGCCGAACTGACGGCCCAGCGGACCGAGCAAGCCGAAGCGGCGGCTCGGGCAGCGGCTGAGGCGGAGGCCAAGACCGAAGCGGCCGATCCGGAGTTGGCGGCGGCGCTGGCCCAGCTCGACCTCGAAGACGAAGAGGCCATGGAGACCGAGGAATACAAGGCTTGGGCCGAAGCGGTCGGCCGGGCGCGGGCTCAGGCCACGCTCGAGACGATCGAGGCCAAGGTGGCCGTGGCTTCGACCAAGACGAATGCGGACTCCGAAGCGGCTGAGGACGAGGAGTAAGTCTTATGAGCGACGTTGTCGTGACCGGACTCAGTCTGATCACAGCCCTCGGCCAGGAGGCCGAGGAAAGTTGGAAGAACATCCAACTCGGCCAGTGTGGGATTAAAACCACGACCTTGGTACCGACGGAGAATATGCCAGCCAAAGTGGCGGCCGAAATCCACTCGATCGAGTTGGAAGACCGCAAACCGGTTGGTGATACGCCGGAAGACGAGGCCATCACCACCGACCGCTGTCACGAGTTGGCCTACCACGGTGTCCAGCAGGCGCTGGAGTCGGCCGGGTTGGGTGACTTGGAGGCGCGGCCCTACGCGACTGATCGGGTCGGCATCACGCTGGGCACCCTCATGGGTGGTGCCCGGCGGGCCGAGGTTTTCCAACGCCAGTGGATAGCCCGCGGCCTGGAAAATGCCAATACGGCTCTGCTCAGTCAGTATCCGCCGCACACGGTGGCTGACTTCGTGGCCCGGAAGTTCGAACTGATGGGCCCGCGGATGGTGCCGTCGAACGCCTGCGCCGCTAGCGCTGTGGCGATCGCCTACGCCAAGGAACTGCTTGACGCCGGTAAGGCCGACATGGTCGTAGCCGGTGGGGCGGAGCCGCTCGGCTTCTTGGCCTACGGCGGTTTCTCTTGCCTGGAAGCGCTCGACCCGCTGGGTTGCGCGCCCTACTCCCGCAGCACCGGTCTGACCCTCGGCGAAGGCTCGGCCTTCTTGATCCTGGAACGGCGGGAAGACGCCGAAGCCCGGGGGGCCAAGATTCTGGCCATCATCGCCGGTTATGGTTTCTCGGCCGATGCCCACCACGCCACCGCGCCCGATCCCAAGGGCACCGGCGCGGCTCAGGCGGTCCAGGCCGCCATCGACATGGCCGGTGTGGATCCCAGCCTGGTTGGCTACATCAACGGTCACGGTACCGGGACGCCGGCTAATGACTCGTCGGAACCGCGGGCCATGCGGACGGTTTTCGGACCGACGCCGCCGCCCATGAGTTCGGTCAAGTCACTACTCGGCCACACCCTCGGTGCGGCTGGTGCCGTCGAGACGGCGGTGACCATCCTGGCCCTGCGCGACCAGGTGCTGCCGCCGACCTTGGTGCCGGCGGATGCGGCCCCGCAACAGGGCCTCGACATCGTGCCGAACAAGGGCCGGCCGGCCGAATTCAAGGCCGCCGTGTCGACCTCGTTCGCCTTCGGTGGTAACAACTCCTGCCTGACCATCACGACGCCCGACGTCAAGGTCAACCAGGTGCCGCCGTTGCGTGAGGTTTCGATCACCGGTATGGGTGGCATCGTGGCCGGCGCCAAGTTCTCGCGCAATATCCGCCAGGCGGCCCGCAAGGGTGAGCCGATCTATGGCAGCGAGTGGATGAAGGTGGCGAATCTGGGCGAGTTCCCGGTCGCGACCGTGCCGCTGAAGAACCTGTCCGGTGGTATCAACCCGAACTACAACCGGCGGCTCGACCCACTGAGCCGGCGCCTTGAACTGTCGGTCGCGGAACTGCTCAAGCAGCGCCGTCTGTCGGTCTCCGAACTCCAGCGGACCGGCCTGTTCTTCGCCACCAACACTGGTCCGATCACCTCAGTCGAGCACTTCCAAGAAGGCCTGCTGAAGAACGGCACCGGCTCGGCCAAGATCTTCCCCAACACGGTCATGAACGCGGCCCCTGGCCACGTCGCCCTGTTGCACCAGATCAAGGGCCCGACGGTCACGATGTGCTCCGGCACGTCGGGTGCCATCGCCGCTCTCTGGCTGGCTCAGCGGATGATCGCCCGGGGCGAATGCGACCGCATCATCGTGGCCGCCGCCGACGAGGTCACCGAGGCCTTGGCCTACACCTACGCGGTGCGGCCGAACTACCTGTCGTACGACACCTGCCGGCCCTTCCAAGAGTCGGGGCGTCTGGTCGGCGACGGTGGCGCGGCCATCATGTTGGAGGCCACGGAGACGGTCAGCCCGGAGCGGGTGCTGGGCCGGATCGACGGCTACGGCATGACCGGTGCGGTGGCAGCCGACTGCGAGTTGCCGGCCGATGAATCGGCCTGGGCCGCCAGTTGGGAACAAGCCCTGGCCGAAGCCGGTCACGACGTCGATGCGGTCATCTCAGCGGCCACCGGCCACCAGCACATCGACCAGCAAGAAATCGATGTCATGACCCGGGTCGGCTTGGAATCCAAAGCCGTCTTCGCGCCCAAGGGCATCACCGGTGATATCAGCGTCGTCTCGCCCTTGATCGGCGTGATGTGGGCGCTGTGGCTGAGCCAGACCGAGGAAATCGGTTTCGGTAGCTACGGTTACGCCGAGAACTTCGGTCCCGTGCCCGATAAGGTCACCAGCGCACTGGTGTCGTCGTTCGATGTCGGTGGCAACTTCCATTCGGTTGTTGTGTCGGCCGCCTGAGATCACCAGGAGACGAGATGCCGGGCCAAGCCGAAGTCTGGTTAATGGACTTACCGCCACGGGGCGTCGACCACGTCGGTCGTCCCGTCGGCTGGCCCGGCCGTCACCTGGTCGCCAAGGCTGCTGCCAGCGTCAGCTGCCGAGCCACCGGGCAGGCTTGCCGGCCCCGGAAACAACTCGATAGCCGGGCTCGCTGTCTCGACTGTGGTGCCTGGTGGACGGCCTCTCAAGTCGCCCACCACGCCGCCGTCGCCCGGTCGAATGTCTCGGTCGGGATCGATGTCGAAGATCGGCGTCACCGGCCGGCGGCTTTCCGGCGGGCCTCGCGCTGGTGTGGCGTGGCGCTGAGTGCGGCCGAACAATGGACCCAAGCCGAAGCGGTTTGGAAAGCCATGGGCGCCGGTCGGCGGACGCCGAACGACAGTGAGATCCCTCTCAACGAAAGCTGGCAGGTCGGCTGGCAGCTTTCCCGGGATAGTCAGTGGTGGATTTACACCACCGGTCAGCCCCAGCCGTGGAGCTTGGCTTTTCCAGCCGACGACGGGAATCCTCCCAATTTGATCTTCCGCTCCACCACTGTGGCGGCGGACAACCTGACGAAAGGCGCGTGATTTAGCCGTGGGTATTCTCGACGGTAAGCGGATTTTCATTACCGGGCTGGTAGCTCGGAGTTCGATCGCGTTCCGGGCCGCCCAATTGGCCCAACAAGAAGGCGCCACGATCGCCGTGTCCAACTTTGGTCGCGGGATGCGGATGACGAAACGCTCGTGTTTGGGGCTGAAGCCGCCGCCCCCACTGATTGAGCTCGACGCCACCAAGCCCGAAGACTTGGAGCGTTTGCCCGAGGCTTTGGACAAGGCTCTCGGTGGCCGGGTCGACGGCATCTTGCACTCGATTGCTTACGCCAACCCGTTCCGGGCCATGGGCGGCCGGTTTATGACGACACCGTGGGAGGACGTCAGCGAGTCGCTCCAAATCTCGGCTTTCTCGCTGATGTCGATCACGCGGGCCTGTCTGCCACTGATGTCGGAAGGCAGTTCGGTGGTCGGGATGAGCTTCCAAAGCAATGTCAGCTGGGTGGCTTACGACTGGATGGGGGTGTCCAAGGCGACCTTGGAATCGGTCTCCCGCTACCTGGCCCGTTTCTTGGGGCCGATGGGTATCCGGTCGAATATCGTCTCCTCGGGGCCGCTCAATACCTTGAGTAAGAAGGCGATCCCGTTCTCGCATCGCAAGGACGAGCAGTGGAACATGGGTTCGGTCATGACCTGGAACCCGGACGA
>JAISGZ010000240.1 GCA_031262845.1 Propionibacteriaceae bacterium
ACAATCCGGCCCTCCAGTGTCTCCCTCATCGCCCGGAGAAACCTGGGGTGACGAGGAACAAAGGCGACCCGCTGTAGTCCGGATGGTGACCATTGCGATCGGCGTGCCGCTGTTGTTGGCGGCACTATTTGTCGTTCTCTACGCCACGGGCGTGCTGCGCGATGAACAACGGGCCGATTATTGCGCTGTCTGGGCGCCACTTTCGGCCGAGTTGGCGTCATTCGATGTTTTAGCCGATGACCTCGAAGCGGCCGACCCGACGGTCGTACTGACCTCGGTGATGCAGGTTCGTGAACTCGTCAACCAGATGACGGCCCAGCCATCGACCAGCGCCATCGAGGCTGAGCTTGAGGCGATGACCGAGTATTTGCGATCGGTCGAGTTGGCCGCCCGCCGCCACGACAGTGCCTCGCTGACGGAGTTGGCCGGTCAATTCGACACTTCTTTCACCACCCACCGGCAAGAATTCCTGCGGCTGTCCGCCGAATACTGCCGTTACCGCTGATCGGCCAGGTTCGGCGGCAGCCACTTGGGGTAGCGCCGCTTGCACGGATTAGCTGGTGACGGCAACATCCCCTGACCAGCCATGTCCCCGGTGCGATCTTCGGCCGAGCGCGACCGTGACACCAGACGCCAACCAGAAACGAATTTCCGTCACACACCCCGGTGCTGACACACCTTAGGATGAGCCCCATGTCGAAAGTGCTTTTTGAATTGCCTCGGGGGGAGAAGGTCGGTCTGGCCTTCTCCGGTGGCCTCGATACGTCGGTGGCGGTCGCCTGGATGAAAGAAAACGGGGCCATCCCGTGTGCCTATACGGCCAATATCGGTCAGTACGACGAACCCGATATCGACTCGGTGCCGGCTCGGGCCGGCCAATACGGGGCCCAGATCGCCCGCCTCGTCGATTGCCGGGAACCACTGGCGACCGAGGGGCTGATCGCGCTCCAATGTGGCGCTTTCCATATCCGTTCGGCCGGTCGCTACTACTTCAATACGACACCGCTCGGTCGGGCCGTCACGGGCACGATGTTGGTCCAGGCGATGGCGGCCGACGACTGCCACATTTGGGGCGACGGTTCGACCTACAAAGGCAACGACATCGAGCGCTTCTACCGCTATGGCCTGCTGGCCAACCCCAGTTTGCAGATTTACAAGCCCTGGCTGGACGCCGCCTTCGTCAGCGAATTGGGTGGCCGGACGGAGATGTCGAGCTGGCTGAGCGAACGAGGCCTGCCCTACCGGGACTCCCAGGAAAAGGCCTACTCGACCGACGCCAACCTTTGGGGGGCGACCCACGAAGCCAAAGACCTCGAGGAATTGACCACGGGGATGGATATCGTCCAGCCGATTATGGGCGTTCAGTTCTGGGACGAAACCGTCCCGATCGCTCCGGAAACGGTCACCATCCGGTTCGAGAACGGCTGGCCGGTGGCGATCAACGACCAGACCTTCGATAACCGCTTGGCTCTTGTCCAGGAGGCCAACACGGTCGGTGGCCGGCACGGTTTGGGGATGTCCGACCAAATCGAAAACCGGATTATCGAGGCCAAGTCTCGGGGGATTTACGAGGCTCCGGGGATGGCGCTGTTGTATATCGCTTACGAACGCCTGCTCAACGCTATTCACAACGAAGACACGATCGCTAATTACCACGACCAAGGCCGGCGGCTAGGGCGTTTGCTCTACGAAGGGCGCTGGTTCGATCCCCAGTCGCTGATGATGCGGGAGTCGCTCCAACGTTGGGTGGCCTCCGCGGTCACGGGTGAGGTGACCTTGCGGTTGCGTCGAGGGGACGATTACACGGTGGTGGCGACCAGCGGTCCGGCCTTGTCCTATCAGCCGGAGAAGCTGTCGATGGAGCGGGTCGAAGACGCCGCTTTCGGGCCGATCGATCGGGTTGGCCAGCTGACGATGCGTAATCTTGATATTGCCGACACCCGCAGCCGTCTCGAAGGTTACGCCGAGTTAGGCCTGGTCGGAGGGCCGGTTAGCCAATTGACCGGGGTTGGTGAGAAGCCGTTGGAAATTGTTTCCGGAACTGATCCGGCCAGCGACGGTGGTGAGTCGGCGTGAGTAAGAGCTTTGAGGCCCTGTGGGGTGAGCTGAGCCAGAAAGCCGAGAGCCGGCCGGCTGATTCGAAGACGGTGGCCGAACTCGACGCCGGTGTTCACGCCATCGGTAAGAAGCTGGTCGAAGAGGCGGCCGAAAGCTGGATGGCGGCGGAGTTCCAGTCGCGGGACGAAGCGGCGGCCGAGTTGAGCCAGTTGCTCTATCACGCTCAGGTCATGATGCTGGCTCTGGGCTTGGACCTTGAGGACGTCTACCGGCATCTGTGAGGCATATCCAAAATGAAATACTGTAATTTCTGATTAGGGCATCAGTCCTTGTCAGAGGCAAATCAGACGCGACTGTTTGTTCGGTATAACCCATTTTGGATAAACCTCTGTGATTGATCAGCGCTGTCAACGCTGGCATCTGAGAGTGTTGACCGGTTGTCGGGATTGGCAAGACTTGGTGAGTCTGACTTGGCTCTTCGGCGTCTCAACCCTGAGCTGAACGGCAAACCGCCACTGACGGCGTCAGGCCTGACCAACCCGGCTCAGGTTTTCAGACCTGGCTTCACCGGTTAGGCTGGGCGATCGTGAATGATTCGGGTTATCTCAAAGTCGCCGTACCGAATAAGGGATCGTTGGCTGAAACCGCGGCTCAGATGTTGTCGGAGGCCGGTTACCGGCAGCGTTGGGATAACAAGGACCTGGTCCTGCTCGACGCCGACAATAAGGTCGAGTTCTACTATCTTCGGCCGCGTGACATCGCCGTTTACGTCGGCGAGGGGACGCTTGACCTGGGGATCACGGGCCGTGACCTGTTGTTGGATTCCGGCGCCCAGGCCGCCGAAGTCATGAAGCTGGGGTTCGCTCGCTCGACGTTTCGGTTCGCCGCCCCGACCGAGGCTGGTTTGACCGTGCCGGATCTGGCGGGCAAAAGGTTGGCTACGAGTTACCCCGGATTGTTGCAATGCTGGTTGGCCGACCGAGGGCTGGAAGCCCGTCTGATCCGTTTGGACGGGGCAGTTGAGTCGGCGGTCCGGCTCGGGGTGGCCGACGCGATCGCCGACGTGGTTCAGACTGGTTCGACGCTGCACAAAGCTGGGTTAGCGGTTTTCGGTGACGTGATCTTGGAGTCGGAAGCGATTCTCATCAAACGTGCGACCGGTCCGGAGCCGGAGGGGTTGGCGCTGCTCCAGCGGCGTCTGTCCGGTGTCATCGTGGCGCGTGACTATGTCCTCGTCGACTACGACATCGAAGCCGATCACTTAGCGGCGGCGATGGAGCTGACGCCGGGGCTGGAAGGTCCGACAGTGTCGGCCTTGGCCAAGCCAGGTTGGTCAGCGGTCCGAGCCTTGGTGCCGCGGGCCGGCTATCAGCAGTTGATGGACCAACTGTGGGAAGTTGGGGCGCGGGCGATCCTCGTGACCGATGTCAGTGCCTGCCGGCTGTAAGTCAGGTGATAACTCATCAGCAGGCTCCTAGGTCTCACACTCGGCGATTGAAATTAATCGACGACCTGAGGTGTTGAGGTTTTCGGCAAGGTTGGTGACGGTTAACAGGAGCCGTCTCGGACCCGTCTTGGCCGATGACGGTCATCGGTTAGTCTGAGGCGCGACAGACCACGGGAAATGGTTTTTGAAACGTTATGTGTCTACTCGTTTTTCAGCTCAACAAGACGGCTGATCGGTTCCGCCTACTGGCGGTGCGCGACGAATTCCTCGACCGGGCGACGACCGCCCCCGGCCGCTGGTGGGGTGATCTGGGAAGCTCTCTGGTTGGTGTCCAAGACCGCTTGGCTGGAGGTACCAATCTGGCCGTTGACGAGCACTCCGGCGCGGTCGCCGGGCTGGTCAACCAGCCGGGGCCAGTGCCGCCACAACCGGCCAGCCGGGGTTGGTTGGCCTTGCGGGCGTTGGCCGGCGATCCGGTGGACGCGGCCGACTATTCAGCCTTACCGGGTTTTCACCTGTTGCTTTTTGACGGCCACCAGGCGATCGTGACTTCGTGGGATGGCGAAAACGTGGTCCGGACGGCGGTCACGCCCGGATGGCACACGTTGTCCCGGGGTGGGCTCGATGTCCAGGTCGATCCCCGCGAAGACGGTTTGCTCGACCGGGTTCGCCAGTATCCCGCGTCGGCGGACTGGACCGATCCGAGCCAGCTGGTTGGCGCTGAGCGATTGGTGCTGGAGCCTTTTACGTTGGATGATCGCTTGTTCGGCACGGTCGAAATGAGCCTGATTGACACGGGTCAACACGGCACGGTGTTTCATCATCGCCGCGTGAATCCGGTTCCGACAACGTGGGATCGTGTTCTCCCAGGGCCGCAGGGCTGAGTCGTGTTCGGGAGATCGCTTGACCTAACCAGTGCTCAGTCATGTCTTGAATGTCGTCTGATTCGTGGTGACCGGTGGAGTCGAAGAGTCGATGGTGGACTATTGGTGGCGAGGATCAAGCGATCGAGTAATCCATTGAGAGCTGCAAATACGTCGTTGAAGGTGCGATGGGAAACAAAAAGCGTTGTTGGGCGGCCTAAGCTTTCCCACGTGGTGGCGGCCGGCCGCAGAACCAAGGAGCGGTTCGTCGTTTGGTCAGGGCGGCCGCCGCATAAGTCGTCCCGATCGGTGATGAACCGTGACCGGGTAAGCGTGACAGGTACTGGTCGGCGATGCGAGTTCTGATTACCGCCGGTGGTACGTCCGAGCCGATCGACCGGGTCCGCAGCATCACCAACCAGTCGACCGGTCGCTTGGGCCGGGCGATCGCTGAGACCTTCGCCGCCGACAGCCGTGTCAGTGAAGTCATCTACGTTTGCGCCAAAACTTCAGTCCGGCCAGCGACGCCGAAAGCCCGGGTCGTACTGGTTGACACGGTAGCCAGCCTGGAAACGGCTCTGAAAGACGAACTGGGGCGGGCGCCGGTCGAGGTCATCATCCACGCTATGGCCGTCAGCGATTATCGGGTGCGAGCCGTCACGTCGTGGTCTCAGTTGACTGAGTCATCGAGCCAGTCCAGTCAGCCATCGCCCGAGGTTGAGGTGGGTGATTGTCTGGAGGCCGTTGAAGTCGCGAGGGGAAACAGATTTCCAGTCGGGTCACACGATCCAGTTTCCGGCGACCAGACGAATACGGCCGACGATCCGGTTGATCCACGTAGGGTTCCGCTCGGGTCACGCGACCCAGTTGAGCAGCTGGTTGATACTGGTGAAAACTTGGTTGGTCCAAGTAGCAAGATCCGGTCCGATATCGACGATCTCGTCTTACTCATGGAGCGAACACCCAAGATCATCGCCCAGCTGCGGCCGCTGGCACCGACGGCGTTTCTCGTCGGTTTCAAACTGCTCGATTCGGTGCCGTTGGCTGAGCTGATCGAGGCCGGGAACCGGATTCTGCGCCAGAACGATTGCGACCTCGTCCTGGCGAATGATCTCAGCGCCATTACTCCCACCGGCCACGCCGGTTACCTGATTAATCGGGCAGGAGAGTACGAGCAGTTTGGCAGTAAGGACGACATCGCCGCGGCCATTGTGCGGGCGGCTATCAGCAGTGGGCTGTCGCGCCAAAATTGCCGTGTTATTCGTGGTGGCCGGTGGGGTGGCCAGCAAGGCGGAGGAGTAGTCGGTAGTGAACCTACCGGCGACGACGATAACGCGGCTGGGTGCCCACCAGGTGCCACGAATGC
>JAISGZ010000030.1 GCA_031262845.1 Propionibacteriaceae bacterium
TTTAGAGTCCCTGAGATCGTGAAACTGACGGCACCGGCGCCTTCGCGATGACCGGAAGAACTCACATGCCTCAATCACCATCATCAGTCGTCTTAAGCGACCTCCACTTCACCTGGCCCGATGGGTCGATCGTCTTCGACGGTCTGGACGCAGCCTTCACCCCCGGCCGCTCCAGCCTGATCGGAGACAACGGTTCCGGAAAATCAACCTTGTTGCGGCTGATAGCCGGTCAGTTGAAACCCACCGCTGGACGGATCAGCGTCACCGGTGAGGTGGCGTATCTGCCCCAAAACCTGACCCTGAACACCGACCTGTCGGTGGCAGAACTACTGGGTGTGGCGGACCGATTGGCCGCTTGGCACACCATCTGTGCCGGGGAGGGCACACCAGCCGACTACGAGACGCTGGACGATGACTGGGATATCGAAGTCCAGACGGCCACCGCAGTGGCTCAAGCCGGTTTGCCCGGTCTCGACCTCGATCGGACAGTGGGCACGCTGTCAGGTGGGGAAGTCATGTTGCTGGCAGTCAGCGCCATGGCGCTACGAGCCAGCCTGACATCCGGAGCAATCACTTTGCTCGACGAACCCACCAACAATCTGGACCAGGCAGGCCGGAAACGGGTCGCAGAGTTGGTGACCGGGTGGCCCGGAACGCTCATCATCGTCAGCCACGACCGTGACCTGTTGGAGGTAGTTGATCAGACCTACGAACTGAGCCAAGGCGCCCTGACCAGCTATGGCGGCGGTTTTGCGTTCTACCAGCAACAACGAGAGCTGGCTCAGCAGGCGGTGGTTCAACAAGTCCGGAGTGCTCAACAGGATTTGCGGCAGTTGCAACGGCGTCAACGAGAATCGGTGCAACGTCAGGCCAAACGGTCGCGGACCGCACAACGACGGTCGGTTGACGCCGGATTGCCAAAAATTCTCCGGGGCGCACGCCAGCGAGCCGCGGAGAACACCACTGGCCGGATCAAAACCCTGTTTGACGACCGGCTCGACCAGGCGACGGCAGTACTCCAAGCGGCCGAGAGTCAACTGCGAGAGGAAGCTGCCATCACGATCGACCTGCCCGATCCCCAGGTGCCCCAAGGGCGTCAGATCGCTGAGATCGGCGGCCACCTGATACGCGGACCCGAACGCGTCGGTCTGATCGGCCCGAATGGGGCTGGTAAGACAACGCTGATTGAGGATTTGCTGGCCGGGCGGTCGGGCCGGTTGTTGACGGAACCGGTGGGCTATTTGCCGCAGCGACTGGATGGCTTGAACGAGGCGGCGTCCACGCTCGACAACCTGAAGACGGTGGCCCCCGAGGTGCCGCCAGGGGTCATCCGCCAACGGTTGGCCCAGCTAGGCCTGCGGGGCGGTGACGTCTTTCGGCCGGTCCGTGAGCTTTCCGGGGGCGAGCGGTTCCGGGCGGCTTTAGCCCGTCTGCTGCTGGCTGACCCACCCAACCAACTGCTCATCCTGGATGAGCCGACCAACAACCTGGATCTTCACTCGATTGAACAATTGACGATGGCTTTGCGGTCCTACCACGGCGCCCTGTTGATCGCCAGCCACGACCAGCGCTTCCTTGACGATGTGGGGCTGGACACCGTGGTTGAGCTGACCCTTGATCCAACCGCTCGTGGGCGGCCGAACGGAAACTGACGGGCCCGTATCGACCGCCTGCTGCCGGACGACGTCGAAAAATCACCAGACTTCCTCAAACGCAACGCGTTTCTGCGCGCAGACCCAATCTAAGTCACGGGTACACAATCAGTGAGTCGCGTCGGAAGGTTCAGAACTCATTCGGAGTCCCCCTAACCCACCATTTACAGGATGCTCCCGAACGTGCGGCCTGATTGTTCCTTCAACGATCTCTGCCGACACTTGACTGAGAGAGTCAGGTTGAGCGTTGCTTCCGACTGTTACTTTGATCGCGGATTACTTTATATCCTGCGAGAAGAGGTAGTGTTTTCCATGAGTATTCTGCTAGAATCAAAGTTTTAAAGGAGGTGCTCGTGCGCTATTACGCCGACCTGCTAAAGCTGCGTTGCTTCACCAAAGCCGACGTGACCGCGCTCACCGGCAGCAGTACGGCAGCCAGCCAACTGCTGACCGAGTATCACAAACGCGGCTACGTCGATCAGGTGCGGCGCGGACTATGGGTGACACTCGGCCTCGACGACAAGCAACCAGTCGCTTCCCGCTACCAGATCGCCTGCGCTGTCACTCCCGAAGCGTACGTCTCCCACCATTCGGCGTTCGAATTCCATGGCTATGCCAATCAGGTCAACTACGAAGTTTGTGTCACCAGCGCCACCCGGTTCACGCCCTTCGAATACGATGACGTGACCTACCGCTGGCTCGCCCCACGCATCAGAACCGGAACCGTGCCTGCCCAGCCCGGCGTATTGGTTACCGATCTAGAGCGGACCGTCCTCGACTCGATCAACGACTTGGAAAAGATCGGTGGACTGAGCGAACTGTTAGCCAGCCTAGAAATGCTGCCGTATCTGGACGGGGCAAAACTGCTGCCCTACCTGGGCCGCTACGACAAAAACGTCCTCTATCAGAAGACCGGATACCTGCTGTCGCAATTCAACCAAACCCTGCGCCTACCCGAGTCCTTTTTCGCCCAATGCCACGCCCACGTCGGCAAATCGGTCCGCTACCTGGACCAGGACCTACCCGACGGCGACAAGACCTATGACCCGTACTGGCAACTGGTCGTCCCCCACCGTCCGATGGCGGCCCTAACGCAAGGAATCAGCTGACATGACTTCTTTTGATAAGACTGAACTCGGAATTAGGGCGAAGGACCTGGGCTTCATCCGTGACACTTTGGAGAAGGTACTGCGTCTCAACGAGATTCTCAGCTTCATAAATTCCGACCCTCTGTTAGCTCAAACACTGGCTCTCAAAGGCGGCACCGCAATCAACCTAACGGTGTTCGACCTGCCTCGGCTTTCAGTGGATATCGACCTGGACTATTGCCGCAATGATTCTCTGGAAGAGATGACCGCCAACCGGAAACAGATCACCGAGGTCCTTGGCCGCTATCTAGTGAGTGCCGGCTATCACCCATCCAGTAAAACCCGCGAACACCACTCACTGGACGGCATGGTCTGGGCCTACACGAACGCAGCGGGCGTCAACGACAACATCAAGGTTGAGATCAACTACTCAATGCGAGCCCATCTCTTCCCCACCGAACAGCGTCAGATCATGCTGCCCAGTTCGGGAACCGTCACGACGCTCGCGCCCGTAGAAATCTTTGCCTCGAAAATCGTCGCCTTGCTGACCAGAGCTGCGGCCCGTGACCTGTATGACATTGACCGAATGGTTCAGACCGACCTGTTCGCCGGAGACTTGGACCAGCTACGGAGCAGTGTGGTGTTCTATCTGGCGGTCGGTACGGACGTTGTGCCCGATCCGACAGATTTCTCACGACTTCACGCACTCACCCCACGCAAAATCCGCACCGATCTACAGCCCGTGCTACGAAAACGAGACTGGTTCGACCTTTCCGCAGCTCAACACCGAGTAACCGATTTTCTAGCCTCGCTACTCCAGTTGAATGCCTCCGAACAAAAGTTCATCGACGCCTTCAACAACGGCGAGTGGAAACCCGAACTCATTCTTCGCGACGAAGCACTTAGCCGCGTTGCCAACCATCCGATGGCAGTCTGGAAATTGGAGCTTAAGCAGGGTTTACCCACCTCATCTGATTAGACCGCGAATCCACCCGATTTAGCCTTCAGCGGCCAGTTTCATTTCATGTCTCTCTACTTTTGTTTCTTATTCACTTTGGTTATCTCGCCGGAAGAGTGGTAGGGGCTAACGATTCCTTCGCGTGCGAGGCGTTCCAGTAACGCTTGATCAGCTTCCGTGTTCGAAATTTTCGGCCTTTCACGACCTTTTTCGGTGAGTTTCTTATACTCACCACCCATTGTTCCCAAGATCGTGAGTAATTGATCCAGACCTATCGTCTCCAACTGAGGTTCAAGCAGCTGCACGATGTCGTGCCTTGGGTAGTTACTTATTTGTGCCAGCCTCTGGATAACTTCATCCGGAAGAGTAGATTTACGCTTAATAGCGAAACGAGCGAGTGACCTTAGGCTTTCATCTTCTAATCCTTCAGAATAGTCGGCGGCTTGCTCGACAATAACTTCCTTTATTTCTGAATCAATCGTTTCGTCGTCCAGTATTGCCTTCAGGTCAGGCCGCACCAGCTCCGGCTTCATGTAGCTCTTGAATTTCTTCGACTCTTGAATAAATGCTCTCTTCGTTACCCAGTCCATCGACTTGAGTCGTTCGTAAGATTTAACATCATCGTCAATGATGTCATTGCTAAGCAACAACGCAAAGAACTCGCCTTGCTCTGGTTCGACGCTACTAACATCGAGATACGTGCCGAGATTCAAGCATGCCACTAACCCCACCCGCATAGTCGAGGAGGGGATGTGCTCTTTCGCGGCCAAAAGCGCTACGGCTAGCTGAACTTTCTGCGTTTCATCAGCCCCATCAACATCGGTAATTGTTTTGGCATCGACAAGCAGATTCGCGAGGTAAACATCAATAAATCCGTAAACATCGAAATAACGACTAACATTGTTGAACGTCGCCGGAAAACGTCGATCCGCTGCTAAAGCCGACCAAGCCCACTTCGAGACTTCTTCGAGATCGGAAATTTTGCAGTTACGCCCAGCAAACTTAACGACATCTCCACAGTGGGATGCGTCATGTTCTAATACGTTTTCGATCACGGTGATGAATTGATCATTCTTATTGACCGTCGCCGACTTGCCAATAGAATCCAGATAATCAGGCAACTTACTCAACACATATTCATACACCGTCGGATTGGCCAAAGAAATGGCATCAAGCGCCACAGTTTCTGGGTTATCAATAGCAATAGTGAGATTCTCGTGCGTGATCTGGTAGAGGTTGCGTGAAACAAATGACAAGCAAACTTGAGGACTCAGCGGCTTAAGACGAGGCACCGTGATGTTAGCGTCAGTGAAGACCAAACCGATCCGTTCCGCTTGTTCTGCAGTTGTGTTAGAGGTCAAAGACGTGAATTGAGTATAATTTGACGCTAAGTATTCTGACAGAGCATCGCTTGTTTGCTGTTTGGTCTCAGTCAAGTTATTCAATGCCGAGTTCGTCAACTCCAGTAACGAGGCATCGTCCAAGTTATCTTGGCTAACGAGACGCACTAGAGCTTGAGGTGAGAAAGATTCAAATCGCTCAACGAATTTTAAACGCTGCTCCCCTGCAGCGAGATACGCCCCGAAAAACTCCTTTTGTCTTTCTCCGAAACCGACCAGGGAACGAATCACGACGTCGGCTTTATCCACATCGGCAGTGAGAAGATGGTCGAGAACGGCGATCTTGTAAAGTGATGGTTCCCCTAGAGCGTTACCTCGCTCACGGATCACAGCGTCAACGTCGTCTGCACTTAGCTCAAAGTACTCATCCATCTGGTCTCGATCGACGTGATGAATGATGAAGTTCATTGCTGCCGCGCTCACACGATCACCGTGAAATATCGATGTGTACAGAGTGAAATTGCGGTCTACATAACCAGACCGGACAAGTTCATAGGCTAGACCAGGCCCAAGACGATCTCTAGCAATTTCTTGAAACGATTGCTCATCCTCTTCGAGGAGGACAAGGAACTTCGGATTGTCAACAAGGTCATCAAAGTCGGCACTTCGCAGAAATACCATCTCAGCCTGTTTCCTGTCAATTTGTTCAGCCCAGGCTTCAAGATCTGTTTCATCCCAGCTTTTAGCGTCTAACGGATCATCAAGAGCGGAGCTAAGGCTGGACCGAGAAAACTCTAACCCATGCCCTGTTGTCATTTGCTGAGTAATCACTGGATTCCCGTCAGCAGAGGTGAAGGATTTCCAGAAATCCACGCTGCATAAATGTGCGTCAGATATTGGAGAGCTATCGTACGAGAGGCTAATCTTGTTCGCCACTCTCTTACCAAGCGGCGACGCGGAAATCGCTGTCCTCTCAATATGAGCAAGTAGCAAATCACCAAGGCGAGCGCTACGCTTTTCCATAACCTTCATTCGTTCGAGCTGATAGTAGCGGTCACTGCATTCTCTCTCCAGCTTCTTCAAGTTAGCAGCAACCAATTCGCGGCTGATTCTGTAAAGATCATCAAGCTTGCTGGCACCAAGCCGGATTGATTCAAAGTCCGTCAGGTGCGTGTTTTTATAAAGCATCATCGCGAACAGTCCAGACTCATTTAGGTCAAGTTGTTTTCCGCCGCCAGAGATGATCTGGTCACGAAACACGATGAACTCGTTACGGACATTTTTCAGTAGCCGCATATCAGGAACGTACTGTGCAACTAGATCCAGCAATTCCTGGTCAATATGGTGTTCTATTTTTCCAAAAAGCTGTTGCACCAGATCGCGGGCATTACTGTGTGTAATAAAAGGGACTACCGGAATGACGAGATCAAAGAACTTTGTTCGGTTAGCGCACATTGCATCGGCCATCGCCGGATCATCCGTCTCCAAAATCTCAACTTTACGACCTTCAGCTTCTAGCCTGATACGGTCAAAGATACTATCCTTAATGGCATAGATGAATCGAATTGCCCTTTTGATCTGTGGCGAAGCATTGAGTAGGGTGTTCAGCGCCCTAAGCGTCTCAAATATATGAGAGTCATTGAATCGGTCGATGTCCTCGAAAATTACGATGTCGCATTTCGAGATGGCAAAGAAGTAGACAATTTCATCCAGATATTGGTCAAAATATGACACGGATTTATCGTCGAGCGTGACCGTCGCCGAACCAGTTGAAAACTGCTTGATGTGGAGTTTCCCGTAAGCGAGTCGACGAAATATCAGCACTAACCCAATCGCTGCAATAATGACAATTAGGTGAGGCCATAGACTGACACCCACATCCGGGGCAAACTCTGAGGTAATCCGTGCAGTCCATCCGGTTAGCAGAAAAATTACTAAAATGATGAAAGCCACCGGCACAGCAGTCAAAAATTCCCTCCACCAGCGAAAACTCTCAATTCGGCGGAACCGTGATGCTGGAGTCTTACCTGCATCTTCGCGGTAAAGCAGTTGTTTAACCAGTTCCTGCTGGATTATATTGGTCGG